>DATCRS010000054.1:0-8130 GCA_036568845.1 Devosia sp.
CTGCGTCCCTCTCCCGCCTGCGGGAGAGGGTGCCCGACAGGGCGGGAGAGGGGAGCACCTTGAGCCGAACGATGGGTCGGCAGGGCAGGCAATCGCGCAAGCGGCACCCCCCTCCTCCGGCCTATGGCCGGTATCCTCCCCCGCAAGCGGTGGAGGAGTCCCGACTGAGATTAGGTGCGACGCTTCGCCCGTCCCCCAAACTTCACCGTCATCTGCGTCCCGGCCTCCTCGAAAAACGCGAAGGCGTTGCCGGCAAGGGTCAAGCGGGTGCGGGAGAGGGTGGCGCCTTCGGAGAAGGGGTGAAGTGTCGCGGCCTCGCCGTTTTCGACCGTGACCCGCAACGGATCGGGCGAGAGGTTGAAGAGGCAGACGAGGCTCGACTCGCCCAAAGTGCGGCGGAACGCCAGCAGCGGTTCGGCGATCTTGAGGAAGTCGATGTCGCCTTCGATCAGCTCGGGCCGCGATTTCCGGAAGGCGATGGCCTTGCGGTAGAAGTGCAGCGTCGAAGACTCGTCGGCCTCCTGGCCGGCAACGTTGAGCGCCGACTGCGGTGGCTTGATCGGCAGCCACGGTTTGCCGGTGGTGAAGCCGTTCGGCGCCTCGCCTGCCTCCCAGGGAATGGGCGTGCGGCAGCCGTCGCGACCTTTGTACTCGGGCCAGAAGCGGATGCCGGGCGGATCCGTCAGTTCCTCGAACAGCATGTCGGTTTCGGGCAGGCCCAGTTCCTCGCCCTGATAGAGGCAGACCGAACCGCGGAAGGAGAGCAGCATGGCCGCCGCCTGCCGTGACAATGCCTGGGGGGAGGTGGAGTGGCGAGCCCAGCGCGACAGGTGCCGGGTGACGTCGTGGTTGGAAAAGGCCCAGCACGGCCAGCCGTTCGGCGCGCCGGCAAAGAAGGTCTTGATCTTGGAGCGGAAGTGCTCGGCGGTGAACTCGTTGCCCAGCATGTCGAAAGTATAGGCCATGTGGAGCTTGTCCTTGCCGGACGTGTAGAGCTCCATGAGCTCGATGCCGCGGTGACTGTCGCCGATCTCGCCCACCGTGGTGGTGCCGGGGAACTCGTCGAGCAGCTTTCGCACCCGCTTCAGAAATTCCACGTTTTCCGGCTGGCTCTTACCGTAGCGGTGCTCCTGCATGTCATAGGGGTTGACCGCGTAGGGTAGGTGCTTGGGGCGGCGCGCGGCGGGGTTGTTCCGCAGCTGCTTGTCGTGGAAGTAGTAGTTGACGGTATCGAGCCGGAAGCCGTCTACCCCCCGCTCCAGCCAGAAGCGCATGACGTCGAGCACCGCATCCTGCACGGCCGGGTTGTGGAAGTTGAGATCGGGCTGCTCGATGAGGAAGTTGTGGAAGTAGTATTGGCCGCGTGACGGGTTCCACTCCCAGGCCCGGCCGCCGAAGACCGAAGGCCAGTTGTTGGGCGGCGAGCCGTCCTTCTTGGGATCGGCCCAGACGTACCAGTCGGCCCGGGCATTGGTGCGCGAGAGGCGACTTTCGCGGAACCAGGGATGCTCGGACGAGCTGTGCGAGAGCACCTGGTCCATGATGACCTTCATGCCCAACGCATGCGCCCGTTCGATCAGGGAGTCGAAATCGTCGAGGCTGCCGAAGAGGCGGTCGACGTCCTTGTAGTCGGAAACGTCATAGCCCATGTCGGCCTGGGGCGACTGGTTGATGGGCGAGAGCCAGATGCAGTCGACGCCGAGCGAGGCGATGTGATCGAGCCGGCGCATGATGCCCGGCAGGTCGCCGATGCCGTCGCCGTTGCTGTCCTGAAAGGAGCGCGGATAAACCTGATAGATCACCCCGCCACGCCACCACTCACGCATCGCGCTCTCGCCTCCGATACTCACTGAGTCACCAGCATAGCGCGGCCGACGGAGATTCGGAGCGTCCGCGGCATGCGGGGGAGGAATGGCGCGGATGCGCGAGGGTTCCTGTGGCCGTTGTCGCGGTCACGGGGCGGGTCTAGACTTCTCGCGTCCATCATAGGGGGAAATCATGGACCCAATTCCAATCAACTGGCTGGCGGTGATTGTCGCCGCCATCATCCGCATGGCCGTCGGCTTCGTCTGGTATTCGCCGCCGGTGCTCCTCAAGCCGTGGCAGCAGCTCACCGGCGTTACGCCGGAAAGCATGCGCGCAGGCATGGGCAAGGCGCTCGGCATCGACATCGTGGCCTCGCTGATCATGGCGTTCATCCTCCTCCACGCCGTGACCTATGCCGGAGCGACCAACATATTCACCGGCGCAGCGGTGGGTGCCCTCAACTGGCTCGGCTTCCAGGCGACGCTGCTGGTGTCGCTGTGGGGGTACGAGAACAGGTCGATGAAGCTCATCGCCATCAACCTGGGCAACAACCTCATCGCGCTGGTGCTGATGGGTGCGCTGCTGGCGGTGTGGAGGTAGGACGAGAGCGAGGGGTTGCGGTCGTCATCTCTCCCCGTTGTGGGGAGGGATGACTGAGAAGCCTGTGCCCTACGTCACGTGTCCTGATAGGCAACCCACGGCATCTGGGTGGCAAACTTGCCGCCCGAGACGTCGATCATGGTGCCGGTGATGTAGCTCGCCTGGTCGGAGGCGAGGAAGACGAGAAGGTTGGCGACGTCCTCGGGCTTCTGCCAGCGGCGGAGGGTGAGGGTGTCGAGCAGCCGCTGCTGGTCCTCGGACGGACGCTCAGCGAAGCGGTTCATCTGGGTGGGGACCATGCCCGGTGCATAGGCATTGACGGTGATGTCCCAGGGGCCGAGCTCGCCGGCCAGCACGCGGGTGAAGCTCTCGACGCCGGCCTTCGACGAGGCATAGGCAGCGCTGCCGATCGAGGGGATGATGGCGGCAAAGGATGCGGCGTTGAGGATGCGGCCGCCGCGCTGACGCTTCATGGCGGGGACTACCGCCTGGCACATCAGCATGGTGCCCTTGAGGTTGACCTCCATGTTGAGGTCCCAGATCTCCTCGGGCATCTGCTCGACGCGCGCGCCGGAGGCCACGCCGGCATTGTTCACCAGCACGTCGATGCGGCCATAGGTGGTCTCGACCTGCTCCACCACCGACTTGATGTCGGCCGCGTGGCGGACGTCGCATTTGAGCTGCAGGCCCTTCCAGCGCTCGCCCTGCCACTCGATGGTAACCTCCTCGAGCAGCTCCTGGCGGATGTCGGTGACGATGACCGAGCAGCCCTCGCGGGCAAAGGTGCGGGCGATTTCGCGCCCGATGCCGCGGCCGGCGCCGGTGACGATGACGACACGATTGGAAAGATCGATCAGCATTTTCTCAAACCACCGCGCTCAAGAGGGGCTCGCCCGCAAAATGGGCATGCAGATTGGCGACTACGAGGTCGCCCATCTGGCGGCGGGTCTGGTGCGTGGCGCTGCCCTGGTGGGGCGAGAGGACGACATTGTCGAGCGCGAACAGCGCCTCGGGCACGTTGGGCTCGTTCTCGAAGACGTCGAGCGCCGCGCCCTTGATGCCACCGGACTTGAGCAGCTCCACCAGTGCCGCTTCGTCGACGATGGTGCCGCGGCCCAGGTTGACGAGGAAGCCTTCGGGGCCTAGCGCCTCGAGCACCTCGCGCGACACCAGCCCGTCCGTGCCCTTGCCGCCGGGCGCGACAATCAGCAGCCAGTCGACGTCGCGGGCCATGTCGACGAGCTTGGAATAGTAGACATAGGGCTCGAGCGGCTGGCGGTGGCGGCCGTGATAGACCACGCGCATCTTCATCGCCTGCGCGCGAGTGGCGATTTCCTTGCCGATGCGGCCGAGGCCGAGGATACCCAGCGTCTTGCCGTTGAGCTCGGACTGCAGCGGGAAATTGCCCCTGGGCCACTTGCCCTGCCGGACATGCTGATCGGCCTGCGGCAGGCGCCGGGCCAGCGCGACCATCAGCCCGATGGCGATCTCGGCCATGGCGTCGTTGAGCACGTTGGGGGTGTTGGTGACGCGGATGTTCCGCTCCCTGGCCGCCTTGGTGTCGATGGTGTCGTAGCCGACGCCGAAATTGGCGATGATCTCGAGCTTGGGAAGCCTGTCCATCAGCTCGGGCCCGACATTGCCCCCGGCGATGCCGCGGACGGAGCCAGCCACCTCGGCGATGAGCGCGTCCTTGTCATCGGCCTCGTGCAGCTTGTGCACCGTGTAGCGCTCGGCCAACGCCTGTTCGCAGCTCTCGAGAAGCTTGTGGGTCTGCAGAATCTCTACCGTCATGTCCCATCCCTTTTCTTGCCTGACCTTGTAGGGTGGAATGGCAGATCGGTGAAGTCAGCAATCGGAACGATGCGATGCACATTCGCGAGGCGAGCGCGGAAGACCTCGAGTGGATCAAGGAGCGCGTCCTCGCCTACTGGGGGAACACACAAATGGTGCTGCGAGGCGAGATGGTCGATGCCGCCGCGTGCGCCGCACTCGTCGCCGAGGACGGCATGGGCTTCCTCCACTACCGTACTCTTGCGCCCGGAGTCGGCGAGATCGTCACGCTGGAGGCGGCGCTGCCGCTGCAGGGTATCGGCACCGCGCTCGTCGAATCGTATGTCGCCAGGGCGCGGGCAGCAGGTTTGCGGGAGATTGTCGTCGTTACCACCAACGACAATCTCAGCGCGCTCCGCTTCTATCAGCGCCGGGGCTTCGTCATAAAGCAGGTGCGGGTCAACGCCTTAGAAGAGGCGCGCCGGCTCAAGCCCGAGATTCCCCTGGTTGGCAACGACGGCATCCCGATCCGCGACGAAATCGAACTCACACGTATCCTGACGTAAGCCCGCTGGACGGCGCCCGGCAAATGTGTAGCAATGGCAAGGCAGTGGGATTGGCCGCAAGCCCGACAGGGAGTTTATGAGCGCCGCGTCGCCCTTCGACGAAATGCACAATGCGGATGGATCGGTCCGCGAACCCTACCTCATTCTCGACCAATGGTTGAAGGAGCAGCCCGCGCAGGCCCTGAGCCTGATGGCGGCCGATGCCGAGGCGATCTTCCGCCGCCTGGGCATCACCTTTGCCGTCTATGGCAGCAATGAGGGTACCGAAAAGCTCATCCCCTTCGACGTGATCCCGCGGATCATCTCGGCTTTGGAGTGGCGAAAACTCTCGCGCGCCATCGAGCAGCGGGTGCGGGCGCTCAACGCCTTTCTCTATGACATCTATCACCGCCAGGAGATCCTGAAGGCCGGCCGCATGCCGGAGCAGCTGATCCTGCAGAACTCCGCCTTCTGCCCGGAAATGATGGGACTCGACCCGGCACGCGGCATCTACAGCCATATTATCGGCGTCGATATCGTGCGCGTCGGTCCCGACGATTTCTACGTGCTGGAGGACAATCTCCGCACCCCGTCGGGCGTCAGCTATATGCTGGAAGACCGCGAGGCGATGCTGCAGCTCGCGCCAGAGTTGTTCCAGCGGCTGAAGGTGGCGCCGGTCGAGACCTATCCGGAAAACCTGCGGCGGACGATGGAAAGCGTCGCTCCACCGAACGCCGGCTCGTCACCCAATCTCGTCGTGCTGACGCCGGGCATCTACAACTCGGCCTATTTCGAGCACTCTTTCCTCGCCGACCAGATGGGTGCCGAGCTCTGCGAGGGGCAGGACCTCTTCGTCGAAGGCGGCAAGGTGTTCATGCGGACGACGACCGGTCCGGAGCGGGTCGACGTCATCTACCGCCGCATCGACGACGATTTCCTCGACCCACTGACCTTCCGGCCAGACTCGATGCTGGGCGTGCCGGGCCTTTTCGACGCCTACCGTTCGGGCAATGTCACATTGGTCAATGCGCCCGGGACCGGCATCGCCGACGACAAGGCGGTCTACACCTATGTGCCCGAGATCATCGAGTTCTACCTGGGGGAGAAAGCGCTGCTGAAGAACGTGCCGACCTACAATTGCACCAACAGCGACGAGCGCGCCTATGTGCTGGACCACATCGAGGAGCTGGTGGTGAAGGAAGTCCACGGCTCGGGCGGCTACGGCATGCTGGTCGGACCGGCCTCGACCAAGGCGCAGCGCGAGGAATTCCGGAAAAAGATCCTCGCCCGGCCAGACAACTACATCGTGCAGCCGACGTTGGCGCTTTCGACCTGCCCTACCTTCGTGGACAGGGGCATCGCGCCGCGGCACGTGGACCTGCGGCCGTATGTGCTGGTCGGCGACGACATCCGCATCACGCCCGGCGGGTTGACGCGCGTGGCGCTTAAGAAGGGTTCGCTGGTGGTAAACTCGTCGCAGGGCGGCGGGACGAAGGATACATGGGTGCTGGAGGAATGAGGATGCTTGCGAAGCTTGGCGCAAGCGGCGCCCCCTCCCCAACCCTCCCCACAAAGGGGGAGGGTGTCCGCCGGTGCATTTGGCAGGAAGGTGCCACCAACTCGATCAGCACCTCCCTCCTTGTGGGGGAGGTTGGGAGCGGGGTGGCCAAATGCTAGGACGCACCGCACAAAACCTCTTCTGGCTCAGCCGCTATGTCGAGCGGGCCGAGAACATGGCCCGGCTGTTGGAAGTCGGGTACCGCATGAGCCTTACGTCGCGGCGCGAAGGCGGAGCGAGCGAGCATCTCGTTTCCATGCTGCTGGCCGCCGAGATGGACGAGGAATTCGCCGCCAAGCACGACGTGGCCGATGTCGCCACGGTCAGCAACTTCATGCTGTTCGACGAGGAGAACCTCTCCTCGGTCCGCGCCTGCCTGCTCGCCGCGCGGACCAACGCCCGATCGGTGCGCACCGCCCTCACCGGCGAAGTCTGGGAGACGATCAACTCGGCCTGGCTGGAGTTCGCACAAATCCGGCCGCGCGACGTGCAGGGCGGGCGGCTGCAGGAGCTGTTGGGCTGGGTCAAGAACGTGAGCCAGCAGTTCCGCGGCGCCATGCTGTCGACGATCCTCCGCGACGACGGCTATGCCTTTTCGACCATCGGCGGCTATGTCGAGCGGGCCGACAATACCGCCCGCATTCTCGACATGAAGTACTATGTGCTGTTGCCGCGGGTGACGCTGGTGGGTGGCGATGTCGACATCCAGCAATGGACGCTGATCCTGCGGGCCGCCTCCGCGCATCGCAGCTACCGGCACGTCTATCATGACCGCTATCGGGCCCAGAACATCGCCGACTATCTGATCCTCAGGCCGGAAATGCCGCGCTCGCTGAGCTTTTGCTATTCGCACATCCACCGCACGCTGGAGATGCTGGCGGAGATGTACGGCACGCACCTGCTCTGTCACGAAGCCTGCGCGGACGTGCGCGCCATGCTGGACGGCAACGACATGGAAAAGATCTTCGCGCACGGCCTGCACGAGTATCTCACCGAATTCATCGCCCGGAACAATCGCGTCAGCGAGGCCCTGGGCGAGAGCTACAATTTCTACTGATGAAGATCGAAATCCAACATCGGCTGAGCCTCGGCCTCGGACAAAGCGTGCCCCGCGCCATCCAGCACCTGCTGCTGACGCCGCAGACCAGCAGCGTGCAGGCAGTGCGTGAGTGGCAACTGGAGGTGGAGGGGCTCGACGACCCGGCCGGTTTCCTCGACGCCTATGGCAACCGGGCCCATCTCGCCAGCCAGACCAAGCCGGAGGCGGAGCTCATCATCGCCGTTTCCGGCGTGGTGGAGACGCATGATCGCAGCGGTGTCGTCGGTCGCGTGGCGCGCGAGCCGGTGGCGGCGATCTTCCGCCGGGTGACGCCACTCACCAAGCCGGTCGGCGCGGTGATGCAGAAGTTCCGCAGCGCCTCGACGGATCCGCGCGATCGCATCCCCCTGCTCCACGCCGTGATGGCGCGTGTCGGCGAGGTGCTGGGTGGCGACGGGGAAAGCCAGAGCCAGGACGGACAGAGCCAGAGCCAGTCGCAGGGCGGCGAGCGGGATGCGGCCGACCATGCGCACGCGTTCATCGGCGCGGCAAGGGCGCTCGATATTCCAGCCCGCTACGTGACCGGCTATCTCGCGGCCGAAGAGGGGCCGCGGTTTCACGCCTGGGCAGAGGCCTGGGACGATGGGCTGGGCTGGATCGGGTTCGACCCGGTGCTGCAGATCTGCCCTGTGGAGAGCCACGTGCGCGTGGCATCCGCTCTCGACGCGGTCTCTGCAGCACCGGTGCGTTCGGTTCCAGCGGTCGGCACGCCGCAGATGCTCGAGATGCGGGTCGAGGCGGGGCAGTAG
>DATCRS010000055.1:0-3237 GCA_036568845.1 Devosia sp.
GTATAGGACCTAGCGAGCCAACCCTTGACCTGCACATTGTCCGGATTTTCGCCAAGCGCCCGCTCGCATGCTTCCACGGCGAGGGCCGCGTCCATTTCGGTCATGTTGCGGCCGACGGACTCGTAGCCGGCCTCGTACTGGCTGGCCGCCTGCATAGCGCAATCGTCCAGGGCGCTCTGGGCCAGTACCGGTGCGGGCAGAAGCACGAGGAGCGCGGACAACAGCGCCTTATGGATGGAAATACCGGCAGCCATCGTCTTCCTCCCTCGCTCCATGAGGAGACCATAGAGCAAATGGCTGCGGTATCAACGGCGCGATGTTGCAGTCGGCTATCCCTCCCCCTTGTGGGGAGGGTAGCGGAGCTAGGCGGCAGCCGTAGCGGAGCTGGGTGGGGGTATGCCCACGCGCCGGTTCGAGTTTCTACCCCCACCCTAGCGCCGCTACGGCGCTGACGCGCCTAGCTTTGCTTGCCCTCCCCACAAGGGGGAGGGAGGACAGCGGAGCCAACGACGCATGCCACCTCACTCCGCCGGCTTGAACCCGCGCCCCAGATAGATCACGTGCCGGTCGACCTCGCGTCCGCCGGCGAACACCGGCAGCTCGGCCAGGGGCACGATTTCGGTGAACATCGCCTGCACTTCGCCGGTCAGCGGCCGCCAGGTGTCGCCGAACAGGATCGCATCCTTGCCGGCTTGCGCGACGGGGTCGAACCAGTAGTCGAACTGGTCGCGGCGCGGGTTGAGGCTGGTGACGCCGTCTTTCTCTCCCAGCGCGAAGGCCAGCAGCGAGGCGGTGGTGTAGTCGGCGGCGGCCACGAAATCAGCGCCATGCTCCGCCCGCGCCGCATCCACCGCGGCCGCGGTTTCGTCCCAGCCATAGATCCAGCCGGTCGCCTCGTCGCGCCAGCCCTGCACGTCGGTCAGCGGCACGAAGGCGTAGTTGACCAGCATGAAGATGAGAAACGCGAAGCCGTAGGCGATGTGCAGCCAGGTGAGCCAGCGCTGCCGCATGTGGAACGCGAGGAACGGCAGCGCCGCCAGATAGGCGACGACGTTCCAGTGGAAGAGCGTCGCCGTGATCACCGAGATCCCGACGATGGCGACGGTCGAGAGCCAGAACGTGGCGCGGGCAAATCCCTCGCCCTTCCGCCGCGATAGGGCGAAGCCGAAGAGCGGCACGAGCAGGAACGGTCCGACGAGCAGCACCAAGGCGAAGAGCCACTGCCCGGTGCCCTCGAAGAGCATCGTCAGTCCTGCATGGCGTGTCCCGAGGATGAAGTCGAACGAGGCCATGCCGTGCTGAAGATTCCAGATCAGCACCGGCGCCTGCATGACCACGGCGATCCCGGCAGCGAGATAGAGCCGCGGCTTGCCGAGCAGCGGCCGGGCGCGCGGCGCGACGAGGATGTAGAGCCCGAACCCGAGGCCGAGGAACACGGCGTTGTACTTCGAGAGCGCCGCCAGCCCGAGGAAGAAGGCGCCGAGATAGAGGTCGCGCCAGCGCGGCAGCTCCGGCCAACGCTGCAGGAACGAGAGGAAAAAGTAGAGCGCCGCCAGCGTGAAGGTGACCAGCAGATGGTCGGGCAGCGCCACGGCCGTCACCGCGAAAAAGATCGGCGTGCCGAGGAAGACCAGCGCCGTACGCCAGAAATGCTCGGGCCAATCCCAGGCGATACGCTTGGAGATGAGCCAGATGAGCCCGAGGTCGGCGAGCAGCGACAGCGCCACCGGCAATCGGAGAGCGAGCTTGTTCCAGCCGAAGATCGCACCCGAAAGGCCCTGCAGCCAGGCATTGAGCGGCGGGTGGTCGAAATAGCTCCAGTCGAGATGCTGGCCCCAGAGCCAGTAATAGGCCTCGTCCTGGAACACGCCTGCGAAGACCAGGAGCGCCAGCTTGAGGGCGATGAGGCAAAGCGCAAGGAGCTTGAGCACCGTCAGCGGCGCCAACGGCGCCGGCCGGCTGGCCGCCAAATCACTCATGCCCGGTTCCGCTCCCGCATGGCGCCTTATGGCATGCGCGGGATGGCGGGCTCAACCGATGGCGCAGCTTGTCGCAGCGAGCGCGTCCGTCCATATCTGACGTTGACAATCAGGATTAGGGGGCGCCTTATGCCCCCATCGTCACGAGTAGAGTTTCCGACGGGCTCGGCCTTTCGCCTTATGCTGGTTTGCCAATGCAACGTGATCACCGATCGTGAGATCAAGGCGGTGATTCTCGACCTCCTTCAGGAGGACCCCTGGGCGATCATCGTGCCGGCAAAGGTCTATCGGGAGCTGGAAAAGCGCTGCAAGTGCGCCGGCTGCGTGCCGAATGTGGTGGACATTATCACCGCAGTAACAGAAGAGTACCACCTCCAGCTGCAGGCCAAGGCCGCGCAGGGCGTAGCGATTCCGCCCCGGCCGCCTGCTCTGCGTCGCAAACGCCTAGGAGGTCGGCATGAAAGGCGAAGCACAGGTCATCGAGCGGCTTAACGAGGCGCTCTTCCTCGAACTCGGCGCCGTGAACCAGTATTGGGTTCACTTCCGTATCCTCGACGATTGGGGCTTCAAGAAGCTCGCCAGCAAGGAGCGCGCCGAGTCCATCGAGGAGATGCACCACGCCGACAAGCTCATCGAGCGCATCATCTTCCTCGAAGGGCATCCCAACCTGCAGCGCGTCGCCCCGCTCCGCATCGGCCAGACCATCAAGGAAGTGCTCGAGGCCGACCTCGCCGGCGAGTACGACGCCCGCAAGGCCTACAAGGCGAGCCGCGAGCTCTGCGAGTCGCTCGGCGACTATGTGAGCAAGAACCTCTTCGAGGAGCTGCTCGCCGACGAGGAGGGCCACATCGACTTCCTCGAGACCCAGCTGCAGCTGCTCAACACCATCGGCATCGAAAAGTATGGCCAGCTCAACTCCGAGTCCGCCGACAAGGCCGAATAGTTCCGTTCAGGTTTCTATTTTCGGGGCCGGTCGCATCCATGCGGCCGGCCTTTTCGTTTCGTTCGCGGCTTGAATGATGTTCATGTTTCGTTCATGTTGGTGACGAAATTGCGGAGGAACCTCGGAATGACCTTTCACGTCGGCCGCCTGATCGACCACGTCCACCTGCGCGCCAAGGATTTTGGCAAGACAAAAGCCTTCTACGAAGCCGTTTTCGAGGTGCTCGGGCTGAAGATCGAGCACCAGGGTGAAGACTGGTTCCAGCTCGACGAGCTCTATGTCGATTCGGCCGACCGCGAGCCGCGCCCGCCGATG
>DATCRS010000056.1:0-2158 GCA_036568845.1 Devosia sp.
ACCCGGGTCAGGGCGGCATGCAGGACCTCCCCACCCCGGTCCTCCCGCAAGGCCGCGTGGATGTCGCGGTACTCGCCTAGGTGCTCGAAGAGCGTTTTCGTGCAGGCCCAGAAGGATTTGTCGGCGCCACCCTCGGCCGCGATGGTGGCGACGAGCAGGTGCTTCAGCCGGTCGAGGCTTCGGTCGAGCAACTCGTCCTTGGAGCGGAAGTGAGCATAGAAGGTGGACCGGCCGATATCGGCCTCGGCGAGAATGTCGCCGACGCTGATCTCCGCATAAGGCATGGTGCGGATGAGGCGGACCAGGGCGTCGAAGAGCGCTGTCCATGTCCGCTGCACGCGCCGGTCGATCGCCACTGCCGCCACCCTGCTTTTGCCGGACGAAGCCCGGGCCCATACCGGTAAGGGACGCATTAGCCCGTTCGTCCGGGAACTTACCGAACACGATGTTCAGTATCGTGGTACCCGCAGCTCCTCGCAACCATTTTGAAGAGGAGCAAAACCATGACCACGACGACCTGGTCCTCGCGCCGGACCGCCGGCTCTCCTTATTTCTCCGCCGGTTTCTGGGGCGTGATGGTGGTTATTCTCACCACCGTCCATCATGCCTGGGGCGCCTATATCTACGAGACACCCTGGCGGCTCGACATCGTCTATGTCGCCGTTCCGGTCGCGGCCGGCTTTGTGGCCCTTCTGGTCTACGCCGTCCGCCGCGAAGGGTTGCGGGCCGGCCGCTGGTCCGCCTGGATCGCGGTGCTCCTCATCATCGGCTTCTGCACGCTGGCTATCGGGGTCTACGAAGGCGGCTACAACCACCTGCTCAAGAACATCGTCTATTTCAGCGCGGGGCCGGTTTCGTGGATGTTTCCGGACGGCGCAACGGGCATCCCCGACGACATCTTCTTCGAGCTCACCGGCGTGGCCCAATTGGTCGTGGGACTTGTCGCCGGCTCGGCCGCCTGGCGCCTGGCCAGGACGCTCCGATCATGAGCGGCGGCCTGCTTGTGGTCGGCGGCTATGGCGCCGTCGGCGAACCCCTCTGCCGCGCCCTGACGGCAGCCGGAATCCTGCCGGTGATCGCCGGCCGCAACCCGCAGAAGGGCGTCGCACTGGCGCACCAGCTCGGCACCACCACCCGCCGCCTGGACTTGACCGACCCCGGCACCTGGGACGCCGCACTCGCCGGCATCGACATCGTGGTGATGTGCATGGACCAGGAGGACACCGCGCTCGTCCGGTTGCTTTTCGAGCGCGGGATACACTACGTCGATGTCACCGCCTCGGACGCCTTCTTCCGGCGGCTGGAGGCGCTGCCGGCCCCGGACCGCTCGATAGCGCTTCTGTCGGTCGGACTGGCGCCCGGGCTAACCAACATGCTGGCGCGGGGCCTGGCCGGGACATTCGACCGCCCGACGCGCGTCGACATCGGCATGCTCTTCGGACTGGGCGACCATCCTGGCGCCGCCGGGCTCGACTGGATGGCGGAGCAGATCTTCGATCCCCATCGGCGGCGTGACCTGAAGCGGCAGGATTTCGGCCCGACCTGGGGCACGCGACGAGCCCACGTCCTCGACTTTTCGGACCAGCATGCATTGATGCGAACCATGCCGAACGTCGCCGTGACGACACGCATTGCCTTTGAATCGCGGCTGGTGACGGCGGCACTCTTCGGCATCGGCAGCTGGTTCGCCGGCAATGGCCTGGTGCGTGGGGTGCTGCGCCGCAGCTTTCCGGCCTTTCGGCTGGGGAGCCGCACGGTAAACCTCAGCGTCGAGGCGGTCGGCTACCGTCACGGCAACCGCAGGCGGTCGAGCGTCCGTTTCCTCGCCGAGGGCGAGAGCCGCACCACGGCGCGGCTCGCCGCGCTGATGATCCGTATGCTGATGGCCCGGCCGCCGCGTCCCGGCATCTGGCACAGCCACGAGGCGCTCAACGTGCCCGCCTTCCTTAGCGCCGTCGAGACCGAAGGGATCGGCACGCTCGACTGGAGCTGGATCCCGCCGACGCTCATCCCCACGACTGCTATGGCGTCATAGAATCACGTTATGAACCAAGCTCTCCGGGTACTTGCGGCGAATGCGCGGCGCGCGGGGTACCGCCAAGATGCCGTTCGAGCAGCTGCTCGGCCTCGTCGAGACCGGGCCTCGCGCTCATCCGCG
>DATCRS010000057.1:0-11647 GCA_036568845.1 Devosia sp.
CAGGATTTCGCCTTCCTGCGCGTCGTAGAAGTTGACCAGCAGGCGGCCGAGCGTCGTCTTGCCCGAGCCGATGCGGCCGATGATACCGACCTTTTCGCCGGCCTTGATCGAGAACGAGACCTGGTCGAGCACGTAGTGATCAGTGTTGGGGTAAGCGAAGCGGACTTTCTTGAACTCGATGTTGCCGGCCGTGATGGCACGCGTGACGAAACTCTTTCGCACCGTGCGCTCGTCGGGAAGCTTCATGATGCTGTCGAGCGACTGATAGGCCTCGATGGCAGAGCTGGTGCGGAGCAGGGCGGCGGAGATCTGCGCAATCGGCGCGATCACCCGGCTCGAGAGCATCATCGCCGCGACGATGGCGCCCATGGAGAGCTGGCCCTCGGCGAACACGTAGGTCGAGCCGATCATGATGCCGATCGAGGCCATCTGGCTCACCACGGCGGTCAGCTGGCCGGCGAGCGACTGGTACCACTTGATCTTGCTCTGCGTGTCCGACGACGCCAGGATCGTGGCTTCCCACTTGTTCTGGAACTGCCCCTCGGCGCGGGCGGCCTTCACCGTCTGGGTTGCCGAGAGGGATTCCACCAGGATGGCGTTGCGCATCGAGGATTCCGCCAGCGCGGCCTTCACCACGGCGGTCGAGCGCGAGCCGATGATCAGCGTACCGGTGATGGCAATGGCTGCCGCGATGACCGGGAAGACCACCACCCAGCCGATCAGCATCGCGATCACCCAGACGAACACCCCCATAAAGAGCACGTCGATGAACATCACGACGGTGTGCGAGGTGAAAAAGTCGCGCAGCACTTCGTACTGGCCGATGCGATTGACGAAGGCGCCTGTGGACGCCGGTCGCGCCGCCACGGAGGCGTTCATCACCTTGTCGAAGAGAACCGACGACAGCCGGAAGTCGATCTGCCGGCCGGCATAGTCGATGATGGCGCCCCGTGCGATCTTCAACAGGAAGTCAAAGATGAACACGGTGAGCAGGCCGATCGCCAATACCCACAAGGTCGAGATCGCCTTGTTGGGCAGCACGCGGTCGTAGACGTTCATCGAAAAGAGCGGCATGGCCACCGCAAAGACGTTGATGAACGTCGCGGCCAGCATCACCACCCAAAGGCTCTTCCAGTGACCGGCCATCGCGGCGCGGAGCCAGTGCTTCGGCTTGATCGCGCCGTTGTCGGCACCCTCCCAGGTCTCGCCGTCGCGGGTGGAACTGGGCCGGATGACCATCACCTGGTGGCGGAAGCGCCAATCCGGCGTGTTGGTCTGGATCTCCGTTTCGGCGCCGGCCAGCGGGTCGAACACTGCCAGCGCGTGCCGCCCGGTGCGGCCGATGATCACGAGAAGCTGGCCGCTCTTGCCGACAACGAGCGCCGGCATGTCGAACTCGGCGAGATCGCGCAGCGCCGCGCGCTTCAACTTGTGCACGAGGCCGATGCGTTCGAGGCCGCGGGAGAGTAGGGGCATGGTCAGCATGCCGTTCTTCAGCGGCAGGCCGGCGAGCAGGACATCGCGCGAAACGGGGCGGCCCCAGCGGCGCGCAAGGTATTGCAGCGCGTTGAGCAGGGGATCGGGTCGCTTGGCTTCGGGCTTGGTGGCAGCAGCCTGGCCGTCGACCGCCGACTCGACTGCGTCGCGGAGGGACGCGTCTATGTCATTGGCAGGCAATGGCAGCTTCGCGACACCTGGCTCAGCTGCTGCGCTGCCAGGTTTGCCTCCCCCAAAAGCCCTTCCAATGCCCATGCACGCGGTCCTCTACTGGTAAAGACCGGTAACACGATTTACGGGGCCACTGCACTGCCCGCGTTAAGTCTCGGTTAACCAGTGGCCCCGCTTAGCGGGGCCCGCCGGCAAGTTGCGAGCAGTAATCGGTGCGTACTCAGTCGGAGTATTTGGAAAGATCAAGCTTTCCCAACAGTGTCAGCGGACGGACGTTACGTTCCGGCACGGTGCCGTTGTCTTCCACTGAGGGGGTGCCCATCAAGTCGCGGGCATACGCGTCCGACTGCGACGGCGCGCTGACATCAAGGTAAGCGAGCAGGGAGCCTGTCGCGGCGAGCAGGCGGTATTCTGCGAACCGCGCGGCAAAATTCGCCGTTTCGGCCTGAATCTGTACGTTGAAGCGGGTGTTCTGCGCGTCCAGTACATCGAGCAGCGAGCGCTGGCCGATCGTGAACTGCTCGCGGTAGGACGAAACCAGGCCATCGGAAGCCGAGAGCTGGTTGGCGTAAGCGCCGGCAAGCTCGTTCTGGCGATGGATGCGGTCCCAGGAAATCCTGACGGCTTCTTCGACTTCGCGGGCGGCGACCTGCTGGCCAAGCAGGGCTTCGCTTTCGCGCCGGATGCTCTCCTGCACCTTGGCGCTCTTGATGCCGCCATCGAAGATGTTCCAGCGCAGCACCAGCTTGCCGGAGAGGTCCGATGCATAGCCGGCGGTGCCGGTGTGGTCGCTGCCGATGACGGTCCGGCCTTCCAGCGAAAGCCGCGGCCCGAGGGCGCCTTCGGCCTGATCGACGAGCGCGGAGGCGGCGTCGACGTCGGCGCCGGCGACCCGGATGCGCGGATTGTTGTTGATGCCCGTCTCAACTGCAGCCGTGAGCGTCCGCGGCAGGTACTTGCCGACCCGGGGCGGCAGCTTGGCATTGCTGAACGATGTGCCGACGTTCCGGGCGAAGCTGATCTTGGCGGCCTCGAGGGCCTCCTGCGCCTGGATCACCTGGGCGCTCGCCGACGCGAGACGCTCGGTCGCCTGCTGGCGATCTGCTTCGGTCAACTGGCCGCTGGAAATGGCGTCGACGACGTTCGAGAGCGTTTCCTGATGGAATGCGACGTTGTTGCGCGCCAGCTGGACGATGCGGCCCTGGAGCAGGATTTCGAAGTAGAGGCGGGCCACCTCGAGACCGATGATCTCGGAGCGCTCCAGGACCCGGAACGAGGCACTGTCGATCCGCGCGGCCTGGCGGTCCACCTCGGCGTCGCGGAACCCGCCATCGAGCAGGTCCCACGTGGCGGTGAAGCCGACCTGAGCCGGATAGAGGGGATCGTCCTCAATGCCGGCTGCGCGACGGGACGGCGTATCCGACAGCTGCGCGCCAACGGACGCTTCGAGGTCGACACGCGGAGCATAGAGGCCCAGGGCCTGCTGAAGTTCCCACTCGGTCGCTTCGCGGTTGGCGATCGCCTGGCCGATCTCAGGATTCGTCTTGATGGCGACGTGGACGGCTTCCTTGAGCGATAGCGCCTGTGCTGTCAGCGGCAAGGCACTGCTCGCCGCGAAAACACTGGTGAGGAGCATCAGCTTAAGCAAACGCATATCAGGCCCTTTTGGCACGCAGAAAACCCGCGCCCGGCATATTGCCGGTCTCGTCCATGTTTTGAGGGCACCCCTAACCATAACCCGCTCGTGAAGGTCGACATGCCCCCTAGCTTGCCGACGAACCCACGCGCTCTCATACCCCCAGCGGAGGGATAATACTCCTTCTCGCATCTGGAACGTCCATGAACTGCTTGGGGAAGTCAACAAATCGCGGGACGAGCCGGGCGCTTTCACTTCTGCGAGGCATTTCCGCAACACTAATCGTCGGACCATACATAGGCATGCATGCATGGCGCATAGCAGAGGATGCTTCCCCGCCACCGCGCATCACCCCATATGAAGCGGGATGACCTCGACAAGATCGCCCATGGCTCGTCCTGAGTCGTCTTCGGGTTGCACGATCAATGCATCTGCCAGCGCAAGAGACGACGTGTGCGAGCTGTCGGTCTCGGCGATGGGCGTGACATGTTGCAGTCCGCCGGGGCCGCTGCCCAGTGACGCCCGCACGAAGTGCCGCCGAGGCCCGTTTGCGGGAAGGGGAGCGGCAAGGGGCATATCCAGGCGCGGGCCCAGCGGATCGGCATAGCCGGTCATCTGCCGGAGAGTGGGCCGGAGCACGACAAACGCCGTCACCATGGCGGAAACCGGGTTGCCGGGCAGTCCGAAAACCAGGGTCCTGCCTCGTTTGCCGAACATCAATGGCTTGCCGGGCCGCATGCGCAGCTTCCAGAAGTCGAGCGTCACGCCCAGGTCGATGAGGACGTCGCGCACATAGTCGCGCTCCCCGACGCTGGCGCCGCCGGTCGTCAGCAGCAGGTCGATGCCCGTATCGAATGCCTGAAGCAGGGCGGCTTCCAGGGCCCTCTTGTCGTCGTGCACGATTCCCAGATCGATGACGCGCTCCGCATAGGGCTCCAGCAGGGGAACGAGGCCGTAGGAGTTCGAGGCGACGATCTGGTCCGGACCCAGGCTGCTGCCCGGTGGGACGAGCTCATCGCCGGTTGCAAGTACGGCGATTGTCGGCCGCCTGGTGACCGAGACGCTCGGCTGGTTGGCAGTGGCCGCAAGCGTCAGCATCGCCGGTGTCAGGGCAAGGCCGGCAGGGAGCAGCGGCTGCCCGCGCTGAAAGTCCATGCCGGCGCGCCGGACGTTCTGGCCCGGGCGCGGGGCCTTTTCGAAGGTGACGTGGTTGCCGCTCGCGCTCGCTTCCTCCTGCATGATCACGGCGTCCGCCCCGATCGGCATCGGAGCGCCGGTGAAGATGCGGACGCACTGGCCCCGCTCCATCATGCCCGCGAAGCGGGCCCCGGCCTGCGACGTGCCGGCGAGCTTGAGCCGCTGACCCGGCACGACTTCTGCTGCCCGCACGGCGTAGCCATCCATGGCACTGGAATCGAAGGGCGGCTGGGTATGGCTCGCGACGAGAGGGGCGGCCAGCACCCGGCGGTGCGCACGGAGCAGGGGGACGGTCTCGGCTTGAATCGGCGGGAGCTGCGCAAAGATGCGGTCCAGCGCCTCGTCGACCGAAATCATGGCGTCCGCCTGTAGTCGCCTGACTTACCGCCGGTTTTCTCGACCAATTCGAGCCCGTCGACGCGCATGCTACGGTCCATGGCCTTTGCCATGTCGTAGAGCGTCAGCGCTGCGACCGACGCGGCAGTGAGGGCTTCCATCTCCACACCGGTCTGCCCAGTCGTCTCGGCGCTTGCGGTGATCCGCAGGGCGCCATCTTCGGCCTCGATGTCGACCGATACGCTGGTGAGCGCAATCGGATGGCAGAGCGGAATAAGCTCGGAGGTCTTCTTGGCGGCCATGATGCCAGCCACCCGGGCGACCGCGATCGCATCGCCTTTCTTCAGCGTGCCACCAGCGATTGCCGCGACGGTCTCCGGCTGTGCGACGAGCCTTGCCTCGGCGACGGCGCGACGGCGCGTCGAGGCCTTGTCGCCGATATCGACGATCCTGGCTTCGCCGCGCTCATTGAGGTGGGTGAGCGGCATCAGGCCGTGACCGTGGCGCCCATCAGCAGCGCCCGCGTGGCCTTGGTCACATCGTCCTGGCGCATCAGGCTCTCGCCGACGAGGAACGTGCCGATATGGGCCTCTTCATCGAGCTTGCGGATGTCCTCGTGGGTGTAGATGCCGCTCTCGGAGACGAGATGCACGCCGGACGGAATGCCACCCGCAAGGTTGATCGACGTGGCGAGCGTCGTCTCGAAGGTCCTGAGATTCCGGTTGTTGATGCCGATGAACTCGGCGTCGAGCGCCAGCGCGCGGTCGAGCTCGATCTGGTCATGCACCTCGACCAGCGCGTCCATGCGCCACTCCTCGGCCGCGTCGAGCAGGTAGCGCGCGGTATCGTCGCCGACGGCCGCGAGGATGACGAGGATGCAATCGGCGCCCCAGGCCCGTGCCTCGGCGACCTGGTAGGTCTCGAACAGGAAGTCCTTGCGCAGCACCGGCAGGTTCGTGGCGGCTCGGGCCTCGATGAGATAGCTTGGCGAACCCTGGAAGCTGGGTCGGTCGGTCAGCACCGACAAACAGGCCGCGCCGCCCGCTTCATAGGCCCGCGCGATCTCGGCGGGATGGAAGTCCGGGCGGATGAGGCCCTTGGACGGGCTCGCCTTCTTCACCTCGGCGATGAGCGCGTATTGCTGCTCGGCCCGCTTCTTCTTCAGTGCCGAGAGGAAGCGCCGGACGGGCGGCGCATCGTGTGCCTCGGCCACCACTTCGTTCCACGGCTTCATGGTCTTGGCCGCGGCGATCTCCTCGCGCTTGTAGGATTCGATGCGGGAGAGAATGTCGGACATGGGTTACCCGTTGGAGACTGCGACGAGACGCGCTAGGGTGTCCCTGGCGCGTCCGGAATCGATCTGCTCGGCCGCTAGCTGCGCGCCGGATTTGATGTCGGTGGCCTTGCCAGCCACGATGAACGCCGCGCCGGCATTGAGCAAGACAATATCCCGATAGGGCGACTTGTATCCGTCGAGCAGGGCCCGGAGCGCCGCCGCGTTGTGCTGCGGATCGCCGCCCTTGATGTCGGCCAATGTGGCACGGGGCAGGCCGGCTTGCTCGGGGGTCACCTCGAAACTGCGCAGGTCGCCGTCCTTGATCTGGGCGACAAAGCTCGGGCCGGTGGTCGAAAGCTCGTCGATGCCGTCGTGGCCGTGCACGACCCAGGCAGACGCCGCCCGGTTGGCCTGCAGCGCGGCGGCCACCGGCTCGACCCACTGCTTGTCGTAGACGCCGAGCAGGTAGTGCCGGACGCCGGCCGGATTGGACTGCGGGCCGAGGAGGTTGAAAAGGGTCCGTGTACCCATCTCCATACGGGTCGGGCCGACATGCTTCATTGCCGGGTGATGCGCCGGCGCAAACATGAAGCCGATGCCGGCCTCCCGGATGCAGCGGGCAATGTCTTCGGGACCCAGGTCAGCCTTGATGCCGAGCGCCACCAGCACGTCATAGGCGCCGGATTTCGACGACAGCGCACGGTTTCCGTGCTTGGCAACCGGCTGGCCCGAGGCGGCTACGACAATGGCCGAGGCGGTCGAGATGTTGAGCGTCTCCGCTCCATCGCCGCCGGTCCCGACAATGTCGATCGCGTCTTCGGGTGCTTCCACCGGCACCATCTTTTCGCGGAGGATGGAGACGGCCGCGGCGATCTCGCCCACCGTCTCGCCTTTCACCCGCATGCCCATCAGGAAGGCGCCGATCTGGCTCGGCGTGGCCTCGCCGGACATGATGGTGTTCATCACCGAGCGCATTTCCTCGCCGGTGAGGTCCTGGCGCGCCGCGATCTTGTTGAGTGCCCCCCGGATGTCCATCACGCGGCTTTCCTGACGTTGAAGTCGCGGGCGATGTTGAGAAAATTCTGCAGGATCGCGTGACCGTTCTCGGAGGCGATGCTCTCGGGATGGAACTGCACGCCATGCACCGGCATGGTGCGGTGCTGGACGCCCATGATCAGGCCATCGTCAGAACTTGCCGTGACTTCCAGAACCTGGGGCAGGGTCTCTGCCTTGACGATCAGCGAGTGGTAGCGCGTCGCCTCGAAGCCGGAGTTGAGGCCGCGAAAGAGTCCCTTGCCGGTGTGGTTGATGCGGCTGGTCTTGCCATGCATCAGCTCCGGCGCGCGGATCACCTCGCCGCCCATGGCCTGGCCGATGGCCTGGTGGCCGAGGCAGACGCCCAGGAGGGGTGTGCTCGAGGCAAAACGCTCGATCAAGGCGAGGCAGATGCCGGCTTCGTTCGGCGTGCAGGGGCCGGGCGAGAGCACGATGGCGTCGGGCGCCATGGCCGCAATCTCGTCGAGCGTGATCTTGTCGTTGCGGACCACTGTGGGGTCGGCACCGAGCTCGCCGAAGAAGTGGACGAGGTTGTAGGTAAAGCTGTCGTAGTTATCGATGACGAGGAGATTGGTCATTGAACCTGTTCCTGACTGGGTCGCTGGCTGAGAATTCAGAGCCAGTCACGCCATCGTGTCCCTTCAGTAGACTTCATCCTGAGCTTGTCGAAGGACGAGGTCGTGGCATATGCCGCGCGCCCGACCGCATGGTTCGACATGCTCACCATGAGGTCTCCGGTTTGGTCGTTCACTGCCCTATCCTCGCTTCCCCGGCGTAGCGTAGCGCTTCCTCGGCGGCGCTGAAAAGGGCGCGCGCCTTGTTTTCGCACTCCAGCTGCTCGAGCTCGGGCTTGCTGTCGGCAACGATGCCGGCGCCGGACTGCACATAGATCTTGCCGTCCGAGACGATTGCGGTGCGCAGGATAATGCAGGTGTCCATGGTGCCGTCGGCCCCGAAATAACCGACGCAGCCGCCATAGATGCCGCGCTTGGCCTTTTCGAGCTCCTCGATGATCTCCATGGCCCGCACCTTTGGCGCACCGGACACGGTGCCGGCCGGGAAACCGGCGCTCAGCGCATCGACGAAATCCTTCTTCGGATCGAGCTCGCCGACCACGTTGGAGACGATGTGCATGACATGCGAATAGTATTCGAGGAAGAACTTGTCGGTGACCTGTACGGTGCCGATCTTGGCCACCCGGCCCACGTCGTTGCGCCCCAGGTCGAGCAGCATCAGGTGCTCGGCCAGCTCCTTGGGGTCGCTGAGCAATTCGTCGGCCAGTTCCTTGTCGCGGGTCGGCGTCGAGCCGCGCTTGCGGGTGCCGGCGATGGGGCGGATGGTAACCTTGCCCTTTTCCACCTTCACCAGGATTTCCGGGCTCGAGCCGGCGACCGAGAAGCGGCCGAAATCGAGAAAATACATGTAGGGCGAGGGGTTGGTGCGCCGCAGCGCGCGGTAAAGCGCGGTCGGCGGCAGGCTGAACTCGGCCTCGAAGCGCTGGCTCAGCACCACTTGGAAGATGTCGCCCGCCTTGATGTATTCTTTGGCCCTCGCGACCATCTCGGCATATTCGGCAACGGACGTGTTGCTCTTCACCTCGATCTTTTCGAGATCGGGCAGCTCGCCCACTACCGGCGTCGCGCGACCCAGGCGAGCCGTGGCATCGTCGATGCGCGACTGCGCCGCTTCCCAGGCCTGCCTAGCGGTAACGCCTTCACGGATGTAGACCGGAGCGGTGAGGTAGAGCTCATCCTTGAGCGTATCGAAGATGGCGAGGACCGAGGGACGCATCAGCACCGCATCGGGAAAGCCGAGGCCCTGTGCGCCCTTGTCGGGCAGCACTTCCATCTGCCGCACCATCTCGTAGCCGAGATAGCCGTAAATGCCGGCTGCCGTGGAGGGCAGGCCCTCAGGCACGTCGGCCTGGCTCTCAGCCACCAGCGAGCGCAGCGCCTCGAGCGGCGGCTGGGTGACCGGCTCGAACGCATCGGGTTGCAGCTGCGCGTTGCGGTTGATCGCCGCCTTGCCGTTCTCGACCTTGAGGATGACATCGGGCAGGAGCCCGATCATCGAGTAGCGGCCCTTGATGGCGCCATCCTGCACCGATTCCAGCAGGAACGTGTTTTGGCGGCCCTCCGCCAGCTTCAGGTAGGTGCCGATCGGCGTTTCGAGATCGGCGACGACACGCCGGAAGAGGATCTGCGCCCGGCCGGCCTCGTAAGCGGCGGCGAAGGGGCTAAAATAGTCGTCCGGCATCGCCCGTTCACTGCCCCGTCTGGTCGAGCGCCAGGAGCTGGGTCAGCGCTTTTTCGTTGATCCTCAAACCCATGGCGTCGCGCAGCCCGCTCATGAAATCGCTGTAGAGCGTGTTCTGGCGGGTGCTTGCGATATAGCCGCCGACATCCTCGGTCGGGTCTTCCCCGGCCGGAATGATCTCCACCACCTGGAAGACGACGTGGTCGCCATCGCTGTTGACCGCAGAGCCGACATGGCCTTCACCGCCGGCGAAAGCTGCCGCTGCAACGGTCTGGTCGAGCGGCGGCGTGGACTCTCCCGCCCGCGCCAGCGGCTGGCTGAGCTGCGGGAACTGGTTGAGGCCGGCAGCGACGTCGGCGAACGCCTTCCCCGAGCGAAGGTCGGCGAGGGCCTTGTCGACCTCGGCCTGCACGGCAGCGGCAGTCTTCTCGTCCGTCCAGGCCTGGGTCACCGCATCGCGAACCTCATCCAGGGTCTGGTCGCGGGCTTCCTCAACCTCCTTGAGGTCGAACCACACATTGTTGTTGGCGCTGATCGCGACCGTCGGTGCCAGCTTGTCCTTGGTGGCAGCAAAGACGGCATCGGAGATACGCTGGTACTGGTCCGCCGTGATTGCGGGAACCGCCGAGAGTTCCGGTACCCCCGCGGTCACCGTGACCTGCGTCACCGGCAGGCCGAAGCGCTCGGCGATCTGCGGCAGCGGCTGGAATGCCGCACGCAATTCTTCGATCTGGTCGAGAATGTCGGTGTACTCGTCCCGTGCAGCCTTCTGGGCGAGGCTGGCCCGGATCTGCTCACGCGCCTCGTCGAGCGAAATCTGCCCGCCGGGCTCGATTGCCGTCACGGTCACGGCGCGCTGGCCGCCGACACCCGGGATGATGACAAAGTCGCCTTGCGCCAAGCCAAAGGCCGCGGTGGCAAGATCCGTGTCGGTGATCTCGGCCTGCGCGAGGGTGCCGACATCGGTGGGGGCAAGACCCGCCTCGGCGACCAGCTGGTCGAAGCTCTTTCCGGCCGCCTTGCCGGTTTCGAACAGGGTCTGCTGTTCGGCCGTCAGCGGCACCTGGCGGATGGTCCGGCGCTCGATCTTCACGCGCTGGTCCTTGGTGCGCTCGTACTCGGCGGCGATCTCCTCGTCGGTGATCTGCTTGGTTGCGGCGAGCGACTCGATGGTGAGCGCGAGCACGTCGATGGTCCGGGTCTCTTTCGTCCGGTAGTCCGCCTGATGCTCTTTGAGGTAGGCCGCGAGATCGTCCTCGGTCGGCGAGGGGATATCCAGCATCAGGTTGCCGGCGCCGAGGGTGAAGTAGTCGATGGTGCGCTTGTCGGTGCCGTAGCGGTTGACGAGCTCAATGGCAGCATCGGGCACCGGGCTGCCGATGAAGAGGCCCTGCGCGACCTGCTGGCGCCGCGCCGCACCCCGCTGCAACTCGAAGTACTCCTCCTGCGTGTAGCCGCTGGCCTGCAGCACGCGGCTGAAGTTCTGGGCGTCGAACTTGCCGAGGATGTCGGCAAAGCTCGGGTCGTCGCGCAGCATCTTCGACAGCCGGGCATCGGAAACGCCGATCCCCATATCCTTGCCCAGCTTGTTGAGCGCCGCCTCGGCGCCCAGCTGGGTGAGCACGACGGAAGGAACGCCGAGCGCCACGGCTTCCTGGTTGGTCGGGATGCGCCCGAACTGCTGGCCATACTGGTTGACGCGGTTTTGGTACTCGCGCTGGAAGGCACGAACCGAAATGTCCTCGCCACCCACCGAGGCGACATTGTTGCTGCCGAAGTCGAGCAGCACGTTGGAAATGCCGAAGCCGGCCAATCCGACGATCAGGAAGGCCCCGAGGATCTTACCGAACCAGGTCCTCGAAATGGCGCGAAAACTCTCGAGCATCGAACTTCTTTTTCCAACACGGTGGTCCGGCAGGCGCCGGGTTTCAGGGCGGCGGATACTAGACGGGGATTTTCACTTGCCGCAAGGCGGTAAGCCCCGCTAGCACACGCCAGCCCGGTTATGGCAAACGGGTCGCGGGCGCAAGAGCTTGGAGAGGATCGACGTGGCCAAAGGCATCACTCCGCTGATCGCGGGCAACTGGAAGATGAATGGCGCCGCCGCCGCCCTGGCGGAGGTGGATCGGCTGGCAGAGCTCATGAAGTCAGCGGGCGCGCTGCGCTGCACGGTGGCCATCTGCCCTCCCGCGACGCTGCTCGATCGGCTCAGTGAACGAGCC
>DATCRS010000058.1:0-4398 GCA_036568845.1 Devosia sp.
GGCTCGACGATCTCGCCGCCGCCGTACGCGTGGTGCTCTCCGAGGCGATCGAGGCGGGCGGCTCGACGCTGCGCGACTTTCGGGCCACCGATGGCAGTTCCGGCTACTTCCAGCACCGCTTCGCCGTCTACGACCGCGAAGGCGAACCCTGCCCCACCCCGGGCTGCCGCGGCGTCATCAAGCGCATCGTCCAGTCCGGTCGATCAACCTTCTATTGTCCGGTGTGCCAGCACTGAGGTGGGTACGTGGGGCACATTCTCCCCTGCCCACCAGCCGTCACCCCGGCGAAGGCCGGGGGCTAGTAAACGCCAGATTGTCGGCCCGTTCACGAACTAACCCCAGCGCTGGTGAGTACTGGGTCCCGGCCTTCGCCGGGATGACAACCGAGTATGTGGGGCGGTACAGGGCAAGAGCCGCTAGAGCCGCAGGCCCGGATATAGGTCGTCCCAGTTCGGGTTGGTCTCCTGGATGAGGCGGATCTTCCAGGCGCGCTTCCATTCCTTGAGTTGCTTCTCGCGCCGGATGGCGAAATCCACGGTGCCGTGCTGCTCGAACCAGACGAGCCGATGGACCCCGTACCGCTTGGTGAAGCCGGGCACCACGCCTTGCCGATGCTCGGAGATGCGCTCGAACAATCGACTCGTCACGCCGATGTAGAGCGTTCCGCCGAGGCGGCTTGCCAGGATGTAAACCCAGAACTGCCTTTCAGTCATGCATCCGCCTACCGCGCTTGGCGTGATGCCCCCGTCACGACCCGGAAACCAGTTGACGCCCCTGCCCTCTCGCATTATAGAGCCCGCAACTTTGGCGGCGGTTGCCGCCGATTTCATTTCATGCCCGACCGGTTGCGCCCATTGGGCGGCGCGGATCGGTTGAAGCAAAGAGGACCAAGATGGCCAATACGAGCTCGGCAAAGAAGGCGACGCGGAAGATCGCGGCCCGTACCGAAGTCAACAAGTCGCGCCGCTCGCGCATGCGCACCTTCATCCGCAAGGTCGAGGAAGCCATCGCTTCGGGCGACCAGAAGGCGGCCAACGATGCGCTGAAGGCTGCCCAGCCGGAGATCGTCCGCGCTGCGCAGAAGGGCATCGTCCACGCCAATGTCGCGGCCCGCAAGGTCGGCCGTCTCAACCACCGCATCAAGGCGCTCGGCGCTACGGCCTGACACCGTCTCTCCGAGGCGCTGCAGGCAGTCAGGAGGCTCCCGTTCGGGAGCCTTTTTCTTTTGTCGGTCGCCATCCCGCATGTGACAGTCATATGTCAATCGGTGTGACAGGTTTGTAACATGCGAAAGTGGGCGCGCCCACTGAGTTATCCAGTGCGATTTCGCACAATGCGGACAATCACTTAGGAGATTCCCAATGAGCTTTTCGGCTCCGATTTGAGAGAAAGTTTTCCCTCAGGTCCTGCTTGGTTCACGGACTCTTAACGGGCGCCCACAGGTGTCGAAAAGGGTGATTCCATCTGGAGTCTCAGCGCCTTATTTTGGCTCTTCCGGAAGGGCCTGCCTGAAAGGTTTTTTCGAAGTAGCGAGTCAATAGGGATTCAGCAAAAAAGCCCCGTTGCGAGCCAAAAATCCTCTCTCTAAGATGCCTCCATCGGTCGCGCAGACGGGGCGAAAGAACCCCGGATCGGGGCCGATAGGAACGGGTGGCAAGACCATCGGGATCGAATTGGCGGTGCGGTGCGGACGCAACCGACTGACCCTGAGGGGAACGGGCTACAAAGTATAATTTGCGGTCGAAGTAAATCGTCGTGACCCTGTTTTCCGGGGCAGGACTATCCGGGTCTTATTCAAGCCGGACATAATACCAGCAAAAGGAGTGCTATCCGTAGCATTGCTACGGAACGGGATCGGTTTGTCTGCGTTTTAGACAAACCCTAACAGAGTGGCGAATGGCCCGAGAACAGGGCCACGCCTTGGCGGCAAACGGGGCTACATAACGATGGCGAGAAACGCGGCGGCGGGTCGTGCATGGTCGGATGGCGAAAGCCATTCCGAGGACGTCGGGGGAGAGGGGCGAGCGGAAACGCTCATTGGTAAGGACGGGACGCCCGTCATCAGTTCAGAAGTCTTCAACCGGGTCCGGGCACGCCTCAAGGCTGCGGTAGGCGAGGACGTCTACAATTCCTGGTTCGCCCGGCTGGAGCTCGAGGAGATCGTGGACGATCTGGCACATCTGAGCGTGCCGACGCGTTTTCTCTGCAGCTGGATACAGTCGAACTACGCGCAGAAGATTCTCGATGCCTTCAAGGCCGAAACGCCGGCCATTGGCCGCTTGCACTTCACCATCCGCGTGAATGGCCAGGCGCGTCCGCGCCTACAGGCCACTCCCGAGCCCGTGGCGGCCGAACCGGAAGCAGAGGCGGCGACGCCAGCAGTGCAGCGTCCCGTACGGGAGACGGCCGTTGCAGCGCCGCGCGGCGATGCGCTCTCTGGCTCGGCGATCGACCCCAAGATGACGTTCGAGAGCTTTGTTGCGGGTGCACCCAACGAGATCGCGCTCGGCGTCGCCAAGCAGGTGGCGCATGCGGCAGCCAACAACACGGTAAGCTTCAACCCAGTCTATATCCATTCGACCGTGGGCCTGGGCAAATCGCACCTGCTCAATGCCATCGCCTGGGCGGCGGGCGCCGCGGACTCGTCGCGGAACATCGTCTATCTCACCGCCGACCACTTCATGTACCACTTCATCACGGCGGTGCAGCGCCAGTCCGCGCTCGCTTTCAAGGAGTGGCTGCGGCGGGTGGACCTGCTGCTCATTGACGACATGCAGTTCCTGCAGGGGAAATCCGCCACCGAATTTGGCCACACGCTCGGCACGCTGCTGACCGGGGCCAAGCAGGTGGTGGTGGCGGGCGATGCGCCGCCACGCGACCTCGAAATGCTCGACGAGCGCGTGCGCTCGCGTCTTTCCGGCGGCCTCGTGGTACCGATCACCGGCTTCGACGTGGAGCTGCGGAAAGCCATCGTGCAACGCCGGGCCGACCAGGCCAGCGCGCGCTTCGCCGGCGTGCACTTCCCGCCGGCCGTGATCGACTACATTGCCCGGGTGGTGGTGAGCCATGGCCGCGACCTGGACGGCGCCGTCAACCGGCTCGTCGCTGCCAACCAGCTGACGCATGAGCCGATCACGGTGACGCTGGCCGAGCGGACCCTCGCGGATCTGGTGCGGAGCCGCGAGGCACGGCGCGTGCGGATCGAGGACATCCTCCGCATCGTCTCGCGCCACTACAAGGTGCCGCGCAACGACCTGCTCTCGTCCCGCCGCTCGCGCGACGTGGTCCGGCCCCGGCAGATCGCCATGTATCTCGCCAAGGCGCTGACCAGCCGCTCGCTGCCGGAAATCGGCCGCAGGTTCGGCGGACGCGACCACACCACAGTGCTCCACTCGGTGCGCAAGGTGGAGCAGATGATGAAGGACGACGGCGATCTCTGCCAGGAGATCGAGCTCCTCAAGCGCATGCTCGAAGAGTAGCGAAGAAATGGGGATGATGGCGGCCTTTGGTCGCCTCTCCCTTGCCTTCCGGCCACCATCCTGCAAATGTCGCAACCCCGGCGCGCCGGGGTTTTTTCGCGTACCGCGGGGGCAAAGAGGAAGAAGATGAAAGTCACGCTGGAGCGCAACCATCTCCTGAAGTCGCTGGGGCATGTGCACCGCGTGGTGGAGCGGCGGAACACCTACCCGATCCTTGCCAACGTGCTGATGAAGGTCGCCGACGGCAAGCTCGACCTCCGGGCTACCGATCTCGACATCGAAGTCACCGAGAGCGTGCCCGCCATGGTCGCGACGCCGGGTACCACTACGGTGCCGGCGCACACGCTCTACGAGATCGTGCGCAAGCTCTCCGATGGCGCCGAAGTGCGGCTCGAGACCGAGGGTGGCGAGCAGATGCTGCTGACGTCCGGCCGCTCGCGTTTCCACCTCGCCTGCCTCTCACCGGACTCGTTCCCGGACCTCAAGTCAGGGACGTTCACGCATGAGTTCACGATTCCCGCGGCGGCGCTGCGCGAGCTGATCGAGCGTACGCAGTTCGCGATCTCGAATGAAGAGACGCGCTACTACCTCAACGGCATCTACCTCCATGCCATCCAGCAGGGCGCGACCTCGCTGCTGCGCGCCGTCGCCACCGACGGCCACCGCATGGCGCGGGCCGAGACCGAGGCACCGGCCGGCTCGTCGGGCATGCCGGGCATTATCATTCCGAAAAAGACCGTGGGCGAGGTGCAAAAGCTCCTCGACGGCGCCGAGGGCGACGTGAAGGTCGAGGTTTCCGACACCAAGATCCGCTTCTCGCTCGGCGGGGTGGTGCTTCTCTCGAAGCTCATCGAGGGCACCTTCCCCGACTACGAGCGGGTCACGCCCAAGAACAACGACAAGCAGATGAATGTCGACA
>DATCRS010000059.1:0-8846 GCA_036568845.1 Devosia sp.
TGCCGGACCTCGTCGGCGACGACCGCGAAGCCGGCACCCTTCTCGCCCGCCCGGGCGGCCTCGACGGCGGCATTGAGGGCGAGCAGGTTGGTGCGGAAGCTGACGTCCTCGATGGCCGCCATCATCTTGTCGATCTCGGCAGTGGTGGCTTCCACCTGCTCGACCGCCATCTCGGCCTGGCGGGCCGCCAGACCGGCATCGGTCGCCATGACCCTCGCCTGCTGCTCGAGATCGCGTACGGTTCTCGTCTTGGACCGGCCTTTTTCGATGGCGTCGCTCGCCACCGTGACCGTCGCGCGACTCTTGTCGGCATACTCGGCCATCGCGGTTACCGTGGCGCGGTAGCGGTCGATGGCGTTGAGCACGGCCTGCATCTTGGCTTCCAGCCTATCGCGCTCGGCCGCGAGCTCGTCGCGCTCGTCGAGGATGGCATGCAGTGTATCGTGGAGCTGGCGGACCTGCGGCGCGAAGCCGGCATTGGATCGGAGGTAAGTGACGTCGACCAGCTCACCGGCCAGCATCTGGGCCATGGCACGGGCACCCTTGTCGAAGCTCTCGAGCCCATCCTGTAGCGCCCGCAGGGCTTCGGACTTCTTCACCGCATGGGCATCGAAGCGGAAGCCCGTCTGGCCGGTTTCAAGCGCCGAGGCGAAAGCGTCGAGGTCGTCATCGGCGATGAAGTGACCGGCAGGTGCGAGCTCGAGGACGCTGCGGCCGCCGCCTGCGGAACGCTGCCGCACCGCAAAGCGTGTGTCACCGACCTGGACAAGGCTGGCCTCGGCGAGACCGCCGCCATCGACGAAGCCGCGGCCGAGAAGGACATCAGCAGTCGCTCCCTCGCTCACGCGTGATTCCAGCGCCGTCGCCCCCTGGGTGGCGCCCAGTATCTCGCCCTCCGGCGATACCAGCAGCGCCGGCAGCCCAAGGTTCGCGAAGGCGACCTTGAATTGGTTGGCCCGCTCGAGCCGGGTGCAGAGGTTCTTGACGATCGCCTCGACGCTGACGCCCTCCCCGGCGCGCGAGACGCCCACCGCCTGCCCCAACGCCTCCAGCTTTTGCCGGTGTGCCGTCTCCAGGGCGGCGCCGATGACCATGCTGCCGGCAAAACCCAGCGCGACAGCTAGGGAGGCCATGGCGAGTCCGGCGAGGCTGAATCCGAGGACGTAGAGACCACCGCCCGTCACGCTCAGGGCGGCAAGCCAGCAGAGATTGGCCAGCAACGCTAGGCGCGTGCGCGACATGGAGGCGGGGGTCCGTAGTGAGTCCGACCGGTCATGCGGCCGAACCTACGGCGCGAATGGTTAACCAAGTCTATAGAGCGGGCGCCGGCGGTAAGACTTTCCTAACCCTGTGTCAGACACGGATCAGAACAACTCGATATCGTCCATCGGCGGCTTGATCACCGGCTTGGCGACGATCAGCAATTCCTCACGCGCCACGCTGGCGCCCGCCGCGTTGTCCAATCGCTTGACGAAGGCTCGGCCCGAATGGGGCTTGAACATCACGCGCCGGGCATAGGTACCGCCGAGATCTTCCTTGGCCATGATGTAGCCTTCGTCGGCAAGGAACTGACGCACAAACTCGATGTTCTTGGCACCCACATCGTCGAGGGCGGAATTGATCTTGCCGCCGCCGAACACCTTGATCTCGAGGTTCTGCTTGCGGCCCGTGCCCATGCTGAGCACCTTGTTGATGAGCTGCTCCATAGCGAAGGCACCGTAGCGCGCCGACGCCCCGTACCTGTCCTTGGCCGAGCCCGACTGCTCGGCCAACAGGAAGTGGTTCATGCCCCCGACATTGGCGGCGCGATCGCGCACGCAGGCGGATATGCAGCTCCCCAGCACGGTGGAGTATGTGAGATCGGCGTCTTTCGAAACCAGGCAGTCGCCCTGATGTACAGTCGTCACCACGCCCCGGTCGAACTCTGGCGGGAGAGAACTTGGCGCAACCATGGTAGGCGAGAACTCCGACACTGAATGCGGCAACTCTTGCCGGGAAATCGTTAGGGAAGCGCTAACCACGAGCCCGAACCTTTGCGTCACCATGCGGGTTGGCAAGGAGAGCTTTAGAAATTCTGGCCTAGTGTCGGGCCCTGTAGTCTGGGGGTTCAGGTCTAGATGTCTTTGCAGAAACTCGCACGCGAGCTCGACGAAACCGCACGTCAGTCGGCGGCAATGGTCGAGGGGATAACGCTCGCGCTCGAGGTGCTGGCCGACAAGAGCCTACCCCTCGAACAGGCCAAGCGGGAGGCGGTTTCGATGATCGTCTCGGCGCTGCAGGGACAGGATCGCATCGAGCAGCGCTGCCAGAACATGGCGCTTGCCGTACGCCAGTTCGCACTGCTCCCGGCCAATGCGCCTGACTCTGTCTATGACGAGATCTGGGCGAGCCTGGTCCTCGACGAACTCCGCGTTCCCGCTCTTTCCGGCGTCGCCGCCCATGGGGTACATGGCGAAGCCGAGCTGTTCTGAATTGGATGAGTTCGGCGAGACGCTGTAGAGCTACGCCTTTCGTTCTGCCTCGAACCGGACTCCCGACATGCCTCCGGTGCTCCAAACAGCCAACCTGACGCTGCGCCCGCCGCAGCCCGAAGACGTCGCTCGGCGGTTTGCGCTCGGCCCGGAGCCGAGCGAGAACCTCCGTCTTTACGGCGTAAATCCCGAAACGGTGCCGCCCTTCAGCATGGAGGTAGCCGAGGGTTGGATACGTGCGCTGAGCGATCACCCCCACGCCTGGGTCATCGAAAAACAGGGCCTGATCGGCTCGGTACGACTGGACCGCGTCGACCTTGTCGACCGTCGCGCCTCACTAGCGATCGGACTACTCAAACCGGAAGCTATGGGGCACGGCCTGGGCACCGAAGCGGCCCGAGCAGTGCTTCGATACGCATTTTTCAGTCTGAAGCTGCACCGGATCTCGGTAAGAGTGCTCGCCGTCAATCAGCGAGCGATCAGATCGTACGAGAAGTGCGGCTTCAGAATTGAAGGACGGGAGCGAAAGACCGTTTTCCTCGATGGCACGTGGCAGGACGATCTGATCATGGGCCTGCTCGAGCACGAGTTGATCGAGGGGTAAGCGCCTTGGCGTGCCACCGAGAATAGAAAAAGGGCGCCGTGGCGCCCCTACTTCTTGCGCCTTCAGGCGCCGATTAGGCGTCGAGCTTGGCGCCGGAGACCACCGCGTAGAGGTCGATCAGACCGACCATGCGGCTGTCGTGCGTCACGATGCCGTTGAGGAGCTCGGTGTCGATCGAGTTGCCTTCGGGCACGTTGTGGATTTCGTCCTTGGAGACGGTGAGAATGTCGCTCACCGCGTCCACCAGGATCCCCACCCACTTGTCACCAACCGACATCACCACCACGACGTGGTTCTTGGTAGGCGAGGTGACGCCCTCGCCGAAGCGGGCACGGAGATCGAAGATTGGCACGATGGTGCCGCGCAGGTTGATGACGCCCCGCACGAACTCGCGCGTGTTGGGCAGTGGCGTCGCGCCATTCCAGGCACGGATCTCGCGCACCGTGGTGATCTCGACGCCGTAGGTCTGCTCGCCGATAGAGAAGGCGATGAGCTGCAGCGAGTTCTGGGCCGCCGCCGCAGCGCCGTTGCCGGTGTCGTCCTTGAAGCCGAGGTTTTCCATATCCTGATGCCTTTCCGACCGCCCGTTCTAGGCAGCGCTCTTGTGAGAAATCGTAGACTTGAGGCCCTGCACGTCCACGATAAGGGCGACATTTCCGTCCCCGAGGATGGTGCCGCCGGCGATCCCGTCGATCGACTGGAAGTTCTCCTCGAGGCTTTTGATCACCACCTGCTGCTGGCCGATAATGTCATCGACCACCAGGGCCACCTTCACGCCGCCCTCGGCTTCGCAAAGGACGACGAAGCGGCTGTCGGGTGCAGCATCGGTGTGCATGTCGAAGCGGGCGGCGAGGTCGACGACCTGCACGTATTCGCCGCGCACCTGCAGCACCTGATTGCCGGTCGGCATGCGCGAGAAATTGGCGCGCGAGCACTGGATGGTCTCGACGATCGACGACAGCGGAATAACGTAAGGCGAAGCCGCGACCTTGACCAGCATGACGTCGAGCACTGCGAGCGTCAGCGGCAGGCGCAGCGTCATGCGCGTGCCCTTGCCGGTCCAGCTCTTCACATGCACGGAGCCGCCGATCTTCTTGATGTTGGAGAGCACGACGTCCATGCCGACGCCGCGGCCGGAAATGTCCGAGACTTCGGCGGCGGTGGAGAACCCCGGCGCGAAGATCAACTGGTCGATCTGCTCTTCGGTGAGTTGCTGATCGGGACCGACGACCATGCGATCGCGGGCCACCTGCAGCACGCGCTCGCGGTTGATGCCCGCGCCATCGTCCTCAACGACGATGAGGATGTTGCCACCCGCTTGCTCCGCCGAGAGGCGGATGGTGCCGGTCTCGGGCTTGCCGGCGGCCAAGCGCTTTTCCGGCGACTCGATACCGTGATCGGCCGAGTTGCGGATCATGTGGGTCAGCGGATCGGAGAGCTGCTCGATGATCGTCTTGTCGATCTCGGTGTTCTCGCCGATGGTCTCGAGCTTGATCCGCTTGTTGGTCTTCGTCGCCAGTTCGCGGATGAGGCGCGGCATGCGGCTGAACACTGATTTCACTGGCTGGGCGCGGATGGCCATCACCGAGTCCTGCAGGCCGCGCGTGGTCTGCGCCAGGACTTCGAGACCGCGCACCAGTTCCTGGTAGCGGGCCCGCAGCATCTCGTCCATCTGCTGGGTCAGCATGGACTGGGTGATCACCAGTTCGCCCACCATGTTGACCACGCGGTCGATCTTGTCGAGATCCACGCGGATCGACTGCACCCCGTTGCCGCGGCGGTCGTCGGCGCCGGTCCGGCGGTCTTCGGTGGGTTCGTCGTCGCTGGGCACCGCGCGGAGCGGCGGCGACGCGCTCGGCGCAGCCGGGATGGCCTTGGCGGCTGGCTTGATGGCGGCGGCCAGTTCGGCAAAGCTCGGAATCTCGTCTTCGGCGGCGAGCTCCTCCGGCTTCAAGGCAGCCTCCGGCAGCAGATCGCTGAACGAGGGTTCGCGCGCCAATTTCGGCAGCGGTGCCGACGGCGCTGCGGCGAGCTGCGCGATCGATAGATCGCAATTGCCCTCGACGAACTCGAAGACCTCGGCGATCTGCGCTTCGGTCACATTCGGCGCCTTGAGCGTGATCTCCCACGCGCAGTAGACGCCGAAGGGCTCGAAGTCCGCGAGCGGCGGCACTTCGTCGAAGACAGCGCGGACCTGCACCTCGCCGAGCGACGCAAGCTCACGGAAGAGCAGCAGTGGATCATTGGCACGCGCAAAAAGCTCGCTGTGCGGCGTGAACTTGATCTCCCACTGGCCCGGCTCGGCAGCCGCGAGGGGCGGGGCCATGAAGGCATCGGCGGATAGGTCCGAAGAGGGCTCGTCGGCGGCATCGCCGATCGTCACCATCACCGGGGTGAAATCGATGTCGAACTCGTCCATCGGCTCGCCGGACTCGTCGTCTGGCGACACGCCGCGCGTCAAGGCGTCGAACTGCGCCTTTTCGTCGGCGCCGTAGTCGGCGGCGAGCGAGACGCCGTCGCGGGCGGCAGCCACGAAATCCGCGACGATGTCATTGGCGCGAATGCAGAGTGCCGTGGTCTGCTCGGTGAGCTCGACCCGCCCGTCGCGCACGTAGTCGAGCAGCGTCTCATAGGCATGAGCGAAGCCAACCAGCGCCGAAAAGCCAAACGCGCCACCACCGCCCTTGATCGAGTGGATGGCACGGAAGACCGCGTTGAGCCGGTCGCTGGAGCGGTCGCCATCTTCGATGGCCGCGAACTGCTCCTCCAGTTCGAGCAGGAGCTCGGAGCATTCGTCGAAATAGGTGGCTTTGAAATCGTCGAGATCGCTCATGGTGCGGCTCGGCCGGACCCTTCTGGGTTTAGTCGGTTAGCGCAGGGCCTGATCAATGAACCACACGGTGGATGACGCTGATCAGCTTTTCCGGATCGAACGGCTTGACGATCCAGCCGGTGCCGCCAGCCGCGCGACCCTGGTCGCGCTTGTCCTGGCTGGTCTCGGTGGTGAGGATGAGGATCGGCAGGCTGTTGTACTGACCCGAGGCGCGGACATTCTTGATAAACTCGATGCCATCCATCACCGGCATGTTGATGTCGGTTATGACCACGTCGACGCTCTCGTTCTTGAGGACATCGAGACCCTTCTGCCCGTCCTCGGCTTGCAGCACCTCGAAGCCGGCATTGCTCAGGGTGTGGTGCAGCATCGCCAGAATGGTGCGGGAGTCGTCAACAGTCAGAACACGCATCGGCAGACTATCCTCTCATCATGCCGGAAAAGCTGGGGCCGAAGCCCAGTCGGTCGATCGCCGCCAGCATGGGCGAGCTCGCCCCGGCGACGTAGAACTGGAAATTGTTGCGGCGGGCGGTTTCCCCCGCGCTGAGCAGCATCACCAGCGCATTGGTGGAGACGCGTTCCACGGCGCGGCCATCGATGCTTACCGGGCCGGATTCGATGGCATCGATCAGCATGTCACGAACACTGTCGAGCGCGTCGAGGTCGACGATCGCCGGCAAAGCGACGGTTTTGGTCGGCGTTTCGGCCATGGATGGGCTGTCCCTCGGGTATGGTTCCCCGGCAGGCAGTGTCCATGGGAACGGTTTAAGAAGTGCTAACCCTGATCCGCGGAGGCTTGCTCAACCCGATATCGCGGCAGTGATTTCAGCGACGGGAACCGCCCGCTGCCAGCGCGGCTTGCGATCCTTGTCGACCAGCACGGCGCGCACCCCTTCGGCAAAGTCGGGCAGCCCGCAGAGGAGCCTCGCGAGCCTGAGATCAATGCTCAGTATGGCATCGAGATCGCCCGACTTGCGCGCCGCCAGATGGCTCCGATGGATGGCTTCGAGGCTGGTCGGCGAGCGCGAAGCAAGCAGGGCCGCCATTTCTGGGGCTTCCCCGCTCTCTTCGATCGCCACAACGATCTCCTCGGCGCCATCGAGCATCAACTCCTCGTCCAGCCGGTCGGCGAGGTCACAGAGCACGCGCTCGCCAGCCTGGATCGTCTCCGCTTCCATCACCCCCACCAGTGCCTGCTCGATGTTGGAGGCCGCCGCGGCGGCGACGAGGCTGGCCCTGACCTCAGCCAGCCGTTCCGGCGCCACCGCGCAATCGGTGAGTCCCAGCGCGAGCGCATCGGCTGCGCCGACCGCCTGGCCGCTGAGCTCGAATAGCAGCGCCCGGTGCAGCGGCGCCTTTCGGAGGATGGCATTCACGCCGACATCGCAGACGAAGCCCAGCGCCGCCTCCGGCATGGCGAAACGCGCGTTCGGGGTGGTGAAACGGAACCGCGCATGCCCGGCGATGCCGATGCCGCCGCCCATCACCACGCCATCGGCAACGGCGATCACGGGCTTGGGGAACCGCGCAATCTCGCCGTTCATGGCGTATTCGGTAGCGAAGAAGGCTTCAGCGGCAGGCCGGTCGCCCCGCAAGACGGCGTCCCGCACAGCGCGGACATCCCCGCCCGAGCAGAAGCCGCGCTCGCCGCGCCCCTCGAACAGCACGGCCCGCACCTTGTCGTCGCCCTGCCAGAGTTGCAGCACGCCGCGAATGGCTTCGATCATCGGAAGGCTGATCGCGTTGATAGCCTCCGGCCGGTTGAGGGTGATCACCCCGAGACGACCTTCAATCCCAGTTCCGATCTGTGCGCTCAAGGCGGTCTCCCACATGGACAAAGCCAAACAACAATCGGCCTTTGCCGGTTCCCAAGGCAAGGGCGCAATGCTAGAGCAGCCCGCCATGCATCCGCTGATCCCCGCCAAGCCGCTAACCAATGTGCATCTCACCGGCCTCGCCCGCGATCTCGCGGCCCGCGCCGAGGCGGGAAAGCCGATCCGGGTGGGCGTCATCGGCTCGGGCGAGATGGGCACCGATCTCGTGACCCAGGGCGCGCTGATGCGGGGCATCGAGATCGCCGCCGTCGCCACCCGCCGTCCGCACACCGTCCGCGATGCCCTCAAGATCGCTTATGGCGACGACGAGCGCGCCGCGGAAGCCGACAGCCCGAGCAAGGTCTCCGCTGCACTGGAAGCCGGAAAGCTCGCCATCTGCTCGGCCGAGACGCTGGTGACGACGCCGCAGATCGACGTCGTCATCGACGCCACCGGCAAGCCGGGCGTCGCGGCCGACTATGACCTGCTCGCCATGGAGCACGGCAAGCACCTGGTGATGATGAATGTCGAGGCCGACGTCACCATCGGCCCCTACCTAAAGCAGCAGGCCGACCGCCTCGGCGTGGTCTATTCGGTCGGCGCCGGGGACGAACCGAGCTCGTGCATGGAGCTCATCGAATTCGCCACGGCGCTGGGCTACCGCATCGTTTCAGCCGGCAAGGGCAAGAACAATGCGCTCAACCACGACGCGGTACCCGACGACTATCGCGAGGAAGCCACGCGCCGGAACATGAACCCGCGCATGCTGGTCGAGTTCATCGATGGCTCCAAGACCATGGTCGAGATGTGCGCCATCGCCAACGCCACGGGCCTCGTTCCCGACGTGCCCGGCATGCACGGCCCCAAGGCCGATCGCGACGAGATGGTGAAGGTGCTGATCCCGCGCGAGGACGGCGGCATCCTTTCCAAAAAGGGCGTCGTCGACTTCACCATCGGCAAGGGCGTCGCACCGGGCGTTTTCGTCATCGTCGAGGCCGAGCACCCCCGCATCATCGAACGCATGGACGACCTGCATGTCGGCAAGGGGCCGTACTACACCTTCTATCGCCCATATCACCTGACGAGTCTCGAGGTGCCGCTCAGCTGTGCGCGCGCCGTGCTCT
>DATCRS010000060.1:0-3342 GCA_036568845.1 Devosia sp.
CAGTCAATTTCGCCAAGGGACCGCATCAGAACGTGGCGACCTCGCCGATTTTCGGCGGGCAATGGGTCAAGGGCGACAAATGGCCGTATGATCTGAAGATCGTCGACAATACCGTCAACAAGCTCTTCCAGCCGGAGCGCAAGATCGTGCCGCTGCCCTGGCGGACTGCCTGAACAAGGCGTGAAGCCAAGGCAAAGCGAGATACCGCCCCTGCTTGATGCGATCGGGCCGGGGCGGATCGGACGGAGGATCGAAGGGCGCGCTCAAAACGCGCCGCCGGCATTAAAAGGCCGGGGTGGAGGAGCATGGAAAACGACATACTACTCGAGGCACGCGACCTCAGCAAATCGTTCGGGGCTCTCAAGGTCCTGCACGAGGTGAGTTTTACGGTCGGCGCTGGCGAGGTTCTGGGCATTGTCGGCCCGAATGGTGCCGGCAAGACAACCCTATTCAACCTGATCAGCGGCGACATGCGTGTCGATCGCGGTGAGTTGGTCTTTGACGGCCAGAAACTCGTTGGGCAGCCGCCCTATCGCCGCTGCAAAATCGGCATCGGCCGGACCTACCAGATCCCGCGTCCCTATGTCGGTATGACGACCTTCGAAAACCTCCTCGTCGCCGCCTTTTTCGGCAGCGGCACCAAGGATGCCGAGAGCTATCAGCGCTGCGCAGAGATCCTCAAGGCCTGCGAGTTGTCCGACAAGGCGAACCGTTCGGCCGGCTCGCTGACGCTGCTCGACCGTAAGCGGCTGGAACTGGCGCGTGCTCTTGCCTCATCGCCAAAGCTCCTGTTGCTCGATGAGATTGCCGGCGGGCTCACCGACGACGAGGGCAGGGCGCTCGTCTCGCTTATTCGCCGCATCCGCGACAGTGGGATCACCATCGTCTGGATCGAACATGTGCTGCACGCGCTGCTCGCCGTCGCCGACCGCATGCTGGTGCTCAATTTCGGGGAAAAGATCGCAGAAGGTGTGCCGGCCGAAGTCATCCAAAGTCCGGAGGTGCGAAGGGTCTATATGGGGGTCGAGGCATGAGCGCAGCACTGCTTTCCACACACGGACTGGTCGCCCGCTACGGCGATTTTCAGGCTCTTTACGGTATCGACTTCGAGATTGCCGCGGGCGAGGTCGTCGCCCTGATCGGGGCAAACGGTGCCGGCAAGTCGACGCTTCTGAAATCGATCATGGGCCTTCTGAGCGTTGCGCCGGGCATGGTGCAGCTCAAGGGACGGCCGGTCGGCGGCGCCAAGCCGCACCGGATGGTGGCCGCTGGCGTGGCGATCGTGCCCGAGGGCCGTCGCCTCTTTGTCGGCATGTCTGTCATCGACAATCTGCGCGTCGCTATCGACCATGCCGGCAAATCCGCCGCCAATGGCTGGACGCTGGAGCGCCTGTTCGCGCTCTTTCCGGTCCTGAAGGAAAAGCAGGCCGTGCCTGTGCAGTCCCTGTCCGGTGGGCAGCAGCAGATGGTGGCGATCGGCAGGGCGCTGCTCAGCCAGCCGCGCGTACTTCTTTGCGACGAAATCAGCCTGGGTCTCGCGCCGAAGGTGGTGAAGGAAATCTACCAGGCGCTGCCGTCGATCTGTGAAACAGGTACGGCGATCGTGTTGGTGGAGCAGGACGTCGGGCTCGCCCGCTCCTCGTCGAACCGGCTCTACTGCATGCTCGAAGGCCGCGTCAGCCTTACCGGCCGATCAACTGATATCTCGCGCGAAGCGATTGGCGAAGCGTATTTCGGAGGGGCCCATGCTGTGGCTTGACGGCTTTGTCCAGGGCATTCTTCTCGGCGGTCTTTATGCCCAATACGCGCTCGGCATGGCGCTGATGTTCGGCGTCATGCGCGTCGTCAACATCACCCATGGCGACCTGGTGATCCTCCTGGCGCTGATCGGCATCAGCCTGGCTACCACATTCTCGCTCGGCCCGTGGTCGGTGCTGGTGATCCTCGTGGTGCTTGGGGCCATCATCGGCGTCATCCTGCAGCGACTCATCCTCAACCGCGTCGTCGGCGCCGATCCGCTTCCCTCGCTGATCGCCACCTTCGGGCTCTCAATCGCCCTGCAGAACGCCATGCTGCAGATATGGTCGGCCGACACCCGCTCGCTAGGCGGCGGCGACATCGTGCATGCCTCCTTCCAACTCGGGCCGCTCTTCGTCGGCGTCTTGCCAGTGATCGTGCTTCTGACGGCGACCGTGCTGACCGGCGGCCTCGATGTCGCGTTGCGCTCGACACGCTTTGGCCGTGCCCTGCGCGCAGCTTCGGCCGATGTGGAAGCCGCGGCGCTAACAGGTGTCAACCCGAAGACGGTCTATACCGGGGCAACGGCAATCGCTGTCGCGATCCTCGGATTTGCCGCGGTCTTCCAGTCGTTGCGTTCGACCGTGGCGCCTGCCGACGGGGCCTTCCAGCTGATCTACGCCTTCGAGGCTGTCATCATCGGCGGCATGGGCTCGATCTGGGGCGCCTTCCTCGGAGCGATGGCGCTCGGGGTCAGCCAGTCGGTGGGATTCCGCATCGACCCCGGCTTCGGCATCCTCGCCGGCCACCTCGTTTTTCTGATCATCCTCGCCCTACGTCCCCAGGGCTTCCTAGGAAGGGGTTGAAGCCGTGACCAATGCCTTCGCCGCCCGTTTGACCGATGCCGTCCCTCGGCCCGCCGTGCGCGTACAGCGTCAGACGCGCTCGAGCCTGATTGCACTCGTTATCAGCGTCGCGCTGCTCGCGGCTGTCGCTTCGATGCCGCTCTGGGCAAGCCAAGGTCTCATCCGCGATGTCGTTGAACTGTGCTGCTACATCACCGTCGCGCAGATGTGGAACCTGCTCGCTGGTTATGGTGGCCTCGTCTCCGTCGGCCAGCAGGCCTTCGTCGGTACGGCCGCCTATGCAATGTTCATCATGGCGCAGCTTTGGGGCTTAAGCCCCTTCCTCGCCGTGCCTTTGTCGGTCATCGCACCGGCGATACTGGCGGCACTCACCTATGGCCTGCTGCATCGGCTCGATGGCCCATATTTCGCCATCGGCACCTGGGTGGTGGCGGAAGTCATGCGCCTTGCCACGTCGGTCTTCAGCTATGTCAATGCCGGCGCCGGCATGAGCCTGCGTGTCATGTCCAGCTATACGCCCACTGAACGCGCAATCGGCATTTCGGTACTGGCGGCGCTGATGCTGCTTGTCGCCGTCGGTGGCAGCTATCTGCTGTTGCGTTCGCGCTATGGCTTGGCGCTGGTCGCCGTCCGAGACAATCCGATTGCCGCGGCAAGCCAGGGCGTCAATGTGGGCCTCCTGAAATTCCTGATCTGGGTTGCCGCCGCCGTCGGCACTGGCCTTGCCGGTGCCATCTAC
>DATCRS010000061.1:0-4708 GCA_036568845.1 Devosia sp.
GGCCGATCTGGTCGCGCGGGTCGATCGACCCGTCGATCTGGAATTCTTCCTCGGGGAAGATGGTTGCGAGCGAGACGATGACGCCAGCGCCCACGGCCGTGCCGCGGCGGAGGTCGAAGCTGTTGATTGCGGTGGTCAGGAGTTCGCGATCAAGCGTCGGCGCCTGCACCAGCACCGCGTTGGCCGCAAAGGCCACGATGCCGATCTGCACGTCGATGGGTTGGCTCGAAATGAAGGCTTTGGCCGCTTCCTGCGCCGCAACGATGCGCGAGGGTTCGACGTCTCGCGCCCGCATCGAGCCGGAGACATCCATGGCGAGGATCACGGTCGCTCGTGACGAGGCCAGAGTCACCACCGCCGCCGGCCGCGCAACCGCCAGGATCAGCACGGTGATGGCGAGCAGCAGCAGTGCCGGTGGCACGTGCCGGCGCCAGCCGAGCCCCTTGCCCATGGCCTGCTTCACCAGCGGCAGGTTGGCGTAACGCAGCGCCGCTTTCTTCTTGCGCCGCAGCAGCACGATGTAGAACGCGACCAGACACGGCACGAGCAGCAGCAGCCAGAGCATATCGTTCCAGAGAAAGGTCATGCCAGGACTCCAACCCGTTGCCGCTTGACATCGGTGCCGCGCATCGCAGCGAACCTCAAGATCGCATCGAGCAGGTCGTCCACCGTCGAAAGCTCGAGCGCATCGACCCCAGCGGAAGTGAAGCCGCCGATGATCGCGTCCTCCCACTGCTCGGCCAGCGCGGCGAAACGGCGCCGGAAGCCAGGATCGGTCGTGTCGACCAGGAGCTGCTCGCCGGTCTCGGCATCCTGGAAAGCGAGAAGGCCGATATCCGGCAGTCCCATCTCCATCGGATCGACTAGGCGCACCGCCACGACCTCGTGCCGCTGCGCGATCTGAGCCAACGGCGCTTCCCAGCCCGGCCTTGAGACGAAGTCGGACACCACGAAGACCACCGAGCGCCGCTTTAGCGCTCCACCGGCGCGCCTGAGGAAGGCACCGAGATCCGTGGCTGGCGCGCGCAGCCGGCGCGGATGGGTCATCACCTTTTCAAGCAAATAGGTCACCTGCCGGCGCCCGGCGCGCGGCGGCACCACGTGCTCGGTGACCCCGTCGAAGAGGATGGCACCCACCTTGTTGCCGTGATGGACGAGGAGGCGCGAGATGACGCCCACGAATTCAATCAGCGCCTCGCGCTTTTCCCGGTCGCCAGAGCCGACGTCGACCGATGGGCTCAGATCGAGCAAGAACCAGGCGGTGATGTCGCGGTCCTCGTTGTAGACGCGGACATGAGTTACCTGCGTCCGGGCAGTGACGTTCCAGTCGATATGCCGAACGTCGTCGTGCACCTGGTATTCGCGCAGGTCGGCGAAATCGAGCCCCATACCGCGAAACAGCGTGCGGTAGTCGCCCTGTAGAAGGCCGTCCAGCCGACGGACGACCGTCCACTCCAACCGCGCCAGCAGCTTTTCCGCCGCGCTCTTAACCGGCCTGGGCGACGCGGACATGGCTTTGAAGGGGTTGTTCCGGTGCCGGCACGGCGCGGAGAATCTGGCTGATAATCTCGTCTGGTGTGATCGTCTCCGAGAGCGCTTCGTAGGAGAGCGACAGACGATGGCGCAGCACGTCGGACGCCACGTCGATCACATCCTTCGGCAGCACGTAGTCGCGGCCGCGGAGAAAAGCGAGCGCGCGACCTGCCTCAATCATGGCGATGGAGGCGCGCGGACTGGCGCCGAAGGTTATGAACCTCTGAAGGTTCTTGAGGCCTACCGGTTCCGGGTTGCGGGTGGCCCCGACGACCTTCACCGCGAACTGGATGAGCGTGGGATCGACATAGAGCTGATGCGCTTGCTTTTGCAGGTCGATCAGTTGCGCCGTGGTCGCCACCCGCGCCACCGCCTGCATGGTGCCTGTGACGCGCGATACGATGACGAACTCCTCCTCCTCGCTGGGGTAGTCGACCAGCACCTTCATCATGAAGCGATCGACCTGCGCCTCGGGTAGTGGATAGGTGCCCTCGGTCTCGATCGGATTCTGCGTCGCCATGACCACAAACGGGTCGGGTACGGTGTGCGTCTCGCCGGCAATGGTCACGTGCCGCTCCTGCATCACCTCGAGCAGTGCGCTCTGCACCTTGGCCGGCGCGCGGTTGATCTCGTCGGCGAGCAGCAGGTTGGCAAACACCGGACCGAGCGAGGTGGAGAACTCGCCGGTGCGCTGGTTGTAGATGCGGGTACCGACGAGGTCCGAGGGTACCAGGTCCGGCGTGAACTGGATGCGTTTGAAGCTACCCTGGATGGCCGTGGCTAGCGTGTTGACCGTGAGCGTCTTGGCGAGGCCCGGCACGCCTTCGACCAACAAGTGCCCCTTGGCGAGCAGCGCGATCAGCACGCGCTCCAGGAAGTGGTCTTGGCCGACCACCACCTTCTTTACCTCGTAGAGCACCTGCTCCATCAATGTGTTGGGCGTGGACTCGGCGATGTCGTTGGGGTCAGCCATGATCGGTTCCATTGTTCTGCTAAAGCGGCGAATCCTCCACGGCCCCGCCCGCGTCCTCTATGGTTGCGGCGAAGGCGATGCCGGCGAAAGTGCGGATGCCCGAAGGGTTGAGGATGGCGGTGACGATACCCACGACCTCACCATTGGCATTGACCAGCGGACCGCCGGAATTGCCGGGGTTCGCCGCCGCGTCGAACTGGATCATGTTGCGCATCGTCGGGCGGCCCTCCTCTTCGAAGACGCGGAGCAGGCCAGAGACCACGCCCGAGGAGGCTGAAGGCCCGATGCCGAAGGGAAAGCCAATCGCCACCACTTCGTCGCCCGGCCGCAGAGCCGCGCTCGAGCCAAGCGTCGCCGGCTGCAGATCATCGGGCAGAACGCTGGGCTGGATAATGGCGAGGTCAAGTTCGGGCCGTGCACCGATGATACGGGCCTCCGCCTCGGTCCCGTCCATGAATTCGACGCGCAGCCTGGGGGCGGCGCGGGCGACATGAAGGTTGGTGAGGATGGTGCCCTGGTCGTCGATGACGACGCCGGTGCCAACCGCCGTGTACTTCTCGTGGAAGTCTTCCTCGATCTCGCCGGAAGGAGGATTTTCCACCGGCGGCTTCTCCTCCGGTTTGGGGGCCTGCGCGGCACCGGGATCGTAGCCGTTGACCCGCACCACCGAAGGGATCACTGCTGCATAAGCCATGGACGCGACGGAGGGTGGCCGAGGCCGCTCGTCCATGGCGAAATTCACCGCTTGGCTGATGTCTTGCTGGCTCAGTCGCTGCGCCGGCGGTTGGACAAGACTGTACCCGCCCACGAGAGCCAGGGTGATGAGCACCGAGGCTGCAACGACGAGCGTGGTACGGTGCCTGCTCGCGATATCGCTGCCCCATTTCCGCAACCGCTCACCGACGGTGGGACCTTCGGGCTCGTACAAGTAGGCGGGTGGGGATCTGTGAACGTCGGGGACCACGGAACGACGCAGCGCGTCCGCTGTCCGCGCTCGGGTCGTACCGCTGTAAAGTGGCCGCCGCTTCACGTTAACCGCTCCGCCTGCCAGGACGCCAACCCAGCACAACTCATTCTGTTGTCGCCAGTTCCGAGCCTACGCCTCCCCGCTGGCTTGTGAAGCCACTCGCGACCCCCTCGCAAAAATTTGCAGTGAGTTGTCACAAAGCGCCAATCGTTTAGCGCAGGCCGCAAATGTCGGGGTAGGGTTCATAACCGGTAAACCTTCACGTGAGAGGTTTGCGGTAGTTGGCCGCACGGCCAGTTATGATTATCCGGCAGAGCGTCGCCGGCTTATAGTTGGAGTCTTTCGATGTTCGTCAATCGAACTGTCGATTTTTCTGCCAAGAAACTCGACGACAGTCAGTATTCGGAGGGCATCCGCAACCTGATCGTGCGGATGGATGAGGCCGGCTCGTCCGCGCTGCTCACCGGCTCGGTACAGCTCGTCGGCCTAGCCGAGATCCGCCAGAAGTTCGGCAGCGGATGGGACTCCGTCGGCTCCCAGGCTTCGCGGATCGCCGAGGAAGAGATCGGTGCGCGGCTGGGCGGGACCGACATCTACAAGCCCGACGACGAGGGCTATCTGATCTGCTTCGACTCCGTGGATGAAGCCGGCGCCAAGCAGCTCGCGCAGGAGATCAGCCGCGCGATCGAAGATCGCCTGATCAGCCTTCTGGCCGGTGTGGGCGGCGATCTTTCAGTCGATTCCTTCGTCGCCAGCGTCCCTACCGCTAGCTTTCGCAGCGCCCCGGACCCGACCTACGCGCTGAAGGCGGCACTGACGCAGATACGGATCGAGGTCGAATCGGCGGCCAAGGAGCGCCCCTTTGGGCACATTCTCGCCAAGGCGAACGTGGTCTTCCAGCCGATCTGGTCGAGCCAGGCTCACGGGAAGACGCAGAACCGAAGCATTCTCGATCCGCTGAGCGGGACGGCGGTGGCCAAGTACATCGAAGAGATCGACGATCGCGACGAGTTGATCGAAGCTCTCGCCAATCTCGACTGCGTCGTGCTGACCCGGTCGGTCGAGGGGCTGCACCAGGCGCTCAAGGTGATGAAGCGCGCCAGCATCGCGGTTCCCGTCCACTACCACACTCTGACTAGCGATTTCAGCGTCGACCTCGTGTCGCTGGGCGCGTCTGTACCGACGCAGTATCGCAAGTTCCTTCTCATCGACGTCATCGGCACGCCGGCCTCGGC
>DATCRS010000062.1:0-7511 GCA_036568845.1 Devosia sp.
CCCAAATACTGCTCCCGCCACTCGACGAAAGCTGATCCAAGGCCGAACGGCAACGAGATGAAGAAGCTGCGCATAGCGTGTTCCTATTTTGTGACGAAGGGACACGGGAGAAGCCCCCGAGGGGACCTGTAGGCAGACGAAGCGGTTGGCACACGGCCCGCGACCGAACGCGCCGACAGGTCCCCCATGGGGCTCCCTCAGGCGGCGTCGATCTCGTAGCGGGGGAAGGTCTTTATGGCTTCGGCTAAGTCTTCAACGGTGGGCGTCTCGTAGATCGCGCCCACGCGGCCATCGCTGTGCCCGCAGAAAGCATCACGGATGCGTTGTTCGATCTTGGCGCGGGCAGCTCGGCGCTTGAACGTGTGCCGCCACGCATGGTTTGGGCTCACGCCGGTATCCTTGATACCCACGTCGTTGCGGACCCAGTCTGCGAGCTTCTGTCTGGCGATGACATAAGGCGGCCGCGGCGGGTTCAAGGGGTCTAGCACCTTGGGTTCTGCCCTGCTCGCTCCATAGAAGAGTGGGCCGGGGCCGGCGTTCGCTACAAAGTCGAGAAAGCCCTGCTCGATTAGGTCTGCATGTAGTACGACCGTGCGATCTATCTGCCCTTTTACGGTGCCGGCCTCCGAGCGGATGTGCGCCATCCAGAACCCGTCACGGTGTTCTTCGAGGTCCTCTTTCCGCAGTTGAGTCATCTCGCCCGGCCGCGACCCGGTATAGGCACAGAGCCAAGGCACCCACCGTACAGCGGCGCGCAGGTGGGGCGAAATGCGGGGCGACCGAGGCACGAGGGTTGCCTTGAGGATGGCGAGCGCATCCTCCTCGCGGAACTCTCCCTTGGTCTGAGTGGTTCGTGACCCCGCGACAGTCACCCCCTCAAATGGGTTGCTGGCGATCTTCTTCTGGCCCTTGCAGTAGTTGAAGACCGTTCGCGCCGCCGTGAGCCAGATGTCGCGAATTGTCCGAGCCCCTGCGTCCCCCGCGACGAGAGCATCTTTCCACGCAACAGCATCTTCACCAGATACCAGCGACACGTCTTTTCCCTTGAGGAAGGTGTCCAGGTTCTTGAACACCCCACGCCAGCGGTTGACGGTAGATGGTCGGGGCTGAGCTTCCTTCACCCAGGCCGCAAAGGCGTCCCACGATGACCACCCGGCTAGTCGCCGGCCCGCGTCCGGCCTCACCGGTGGGGCCTGCCTGACGGCGTTTGGGTCTGGCTCAGTAGCGCCCTCCGCCAGCCGCATCAGTCGCATCAAAGCTGAGCCGAACTCCCTCGGCAGCAGCCTGTCGAGCAGTTCGTTCTCGGCCTCCGCGTTGAGCGAGACGCCCTCAGCCGCGAGGAAGGTGGGGACCATGGCCAGCTCGGTCAGCTTGGCCCGAATACGGCGGCGGTGCGATGCACTGACCGACTCGCCGTCTTCCGCATCAGGGTCACCTAGGCCGCTGAAGCCGCTCTCCCACACGTCGCGCATCTGGTCTGAGACACGCTGCCACTGCTCGGCAGTGCCCGGATCGCCCTCATGCAGATGAAGAAACCAGTCGTACCAACGCTCTGAGAGTGCCCGAAGCTCGCGGGTTGAAAGTGCATGTGGCGCTCCCGTGCGGGCGGCGCGCAACCGGTCGATGCGGCCGCCGACTTCCGCAAGCCACTCATGCCACGCCTTCGTGGCCTCGCCGGCTGAGGCACCCTTGGGCCACCGGAACAGAGCCTCCCGCTTGACCCCATATGCCGCGCCATACTCCTCCCGCACATCGGCAGGAATCGCCTTGCGGGAGAAGTAGTCGCCGTTAGGGGCTTTCGAGAGCTTCGGCATGGGAATCATTTGTAGTGCCCTTTGTATGGGTGGGGCGACTACAACGTCCTGATCTGCCTCAACTATTTGGCTTCACAGGGAAATCAAAGAAAGATGGTGCGGTCGAGAAGACTCGAACTTCCACGCCTTGCGGCACAGCGACCTCAACGCTGCGCGTCTACCAATTCCGCCACGACCGCACGCCAGTGGTAGGAGCACCGCCCGGGGGCGAAGCGAGGCAGCGTGTAGCAACTCATCCTCGCTGGCGCAAGCGATTAAATCGCGCCGCCGCCGCGCGTGGATAAACTACGACTGACGCAGGATTTTGCGCGTGAGTTCGACCGAGAGCTGGCCTTCGTCGACCTTGATCTCGCCCTCGGCGATCAGCGTATTGTTGGCGTAAACGCGCAACGGATCATTCTCGGTGGTGTCGAGTTCGATGACTGCGCCGCGGCCCATCCGCAGGAGGTGATGGATCGGCATCGTGGTCGCGCCAAGCTCGACCGTGATATCGACTTCAATTGCCTCTAGTGTGTTCATACATGATCCGAGCGAACGCCCCGACTGAATCGAGCCGGGCCCCAAGGATGACCATCGGCCGCCCATGATTACCGAAGCGTTAACATTGTCCCAGTTTGGTGCATGCGACACCGAGGCAAAGCTCCGGCGCTCGGACGGCGCGGGCGTGGAATGGGTGATTTCGGATGGGCTCGTCCCCTACCCCGATGCGCTCGCCGCGATGAAGGCCCGGGCGGCCGCCATCGCCGAGGGGTCCGCAAAGGAAGCCGTGTGGCTCCTCGAACACCCGCCGCTCTACACTGCCGGCACCTCGGCAGAGCGCAAGGACCTGCTCGAACCCGACCGCTTCCCCGTATACGACGCCGGCCGCGGCGGCGAGTACACCTATCACGGCCCCGGCCAACGCGTGGCCTATGTGATGCTCGACCTCAGGCAACGCGGCCGCGACGTGCGTTGCCTCGTAAAGGGCCTCGAGGGCTGGCTGATCGATACGATCGGCGCCTTCAACATCAAGGGCGAACGGCGGGAGGGCCGGGTCGGCGTCTGGGTCCGGCGTCCCGAAAAGGGTTTCAACCGCGAGGACAAGATCGCGGCGATCGGCGTGCGCGTCTCACGCTGGGTGACCTTCCACGGGATCGCGCTCAACGTCTCGCCAGAGCTCGGCCATTTCGGCGGTATCGTGCCCTGCGGCATCACCGACCAGGGCGTCACTAGCTTCGAGGACCTGGGCCACTTGGTCTCCATGTCCGAGGTGGACCCGGTTCTTCGCGCCGCGTTCGAGCACCGCTTCGGCCGCACGGCTGCCAGTGCGGCGCAAAGCCTTGTTTCCGCGGCCTGAGCGCCGCATCTTAGGGCTGCCCACGATTCCGAACCAAGGGAACCGCCGATGACGCTCGACGACCTCAAGAAGATCTTCCTGAGCCCGACCCTGTTCCGGCTCGACACGATCCTCTCGCCGCGCCTCGTGCCGGTGCTCTACGCCACCGGCCTCGCGGCCCTGTTGCTATGGGCGGTGATCCACCTGTTCTCGACCTTCGGCCGTACCTTTGGTGACGGGCTCTGGGGCCTGCTCGAAATCGCCGTCTTCGGCCTCTTCGGGCTGGTGGTGCTGCGCATGATCTGCGAGTTCCTACTGGTTTTCTTCAAGGTCAACGAAACGGCAACGCGCACCGTCTCGCTGAGCCTCGTCTCTACGTCCCTCCTCGATGAGGTGAAGGACGCCATCAGCGATATCGCCGATGACTCGACCGAACCGGAGACCGAGATTCATGACGTCGGCCCGGTGGTCGAACCGGCGCCTCGGCCGACGGTGCGGCGCACCGCCAAGCGCACGCCGCCGACGACACCGGACACCTAATGCAAAAAGGCCGCCCGAGGGCGGCCTTTCAGTTCACGCGGTGACTGCGCCGCTCTGGCGGCGGTTCTGTCGCATCTCGTCGACGCTCCAGGCGCCCGGGCCGGCAAAAACCAGGTAGAGGAAGACGAAGCAGAACAGCACGGCAGCATCGCCGCCATTGGCGACCGGGATGATGTTGCCCTGCCCCATCATCGGCACATGGACGAACCAATAGGCATAGGCCATCTGCCCGGCGAGCACGAACGCAACCGGCCGGGTGAAGACGCCGAGGAGGATGGCCAGCCCGCCGAAGACTTCGAGGACCGCCGCAAGACCCATGATCGAGAACAGCGCGAAGCCGCCGCCGCCCATGTCTGAGGCCGGGAAGCCGAACATCTTCTGGGTTCCATGGGCTATGTAGCAAAGGGCGGTGACGATGCGGAGGACGGCCAGCGCCTGTGGCTGGTACTTGCTAAGGGCTTCGATATTCATTGCTTTCTTTCCTGCTGACGCCGCGGGAGGGTGGGCGCGACAAACAAGAGGCCAACCGTCAGGATTCTGGTCAACTGAACCTTTAGTAACTTGACACGCTCGTGATCGGCCGTGATCAGGGCTGCTCTGCTTTCATCGCAGACTGCCGATCATTGCTTTTTCCGCGTTTTCCAGTATGAAGCGCGGCCAATGACCCAAGCTCCGAAAATCGGCCTTGTCAGTCTCGGCTGCCCCAAGGCGCTCGTCGATTCCGAACGCATCATGACCACCCTGCGCTCGCAGGGTTACGCGTTTTCGCGCGACTATGCCGGCGCGGACATCGTGCTGGTCAATACCTGCGGCTTCCTCGACAGCGCCAAACAGGAAAGCCTCGAGGCCATCGGCGAGGCCGTGGGCGAGAACGGTCGCGTGATCGTCACCGGCTGCCTCGGCGTCGAGGAAGAGCTGATCCGCCAGACCCACCCCTCAGTACTGGCCGTCACCGGCCCGCATCAGTACGAGGATGTGGTCAATGCCGTGAACACGCACCTGCCGCCGGTGCCGAACAAGTTCGTCGACCTCGTTCCCGAGGCCGGCCTGAAGCTGACACCGCGGCACTACGCCTACATGAAGATTTCCGAAGGCTGCAACAATCGCTGCACCTTCTGCATCATCCCGCAGATCCGCGGCGACCTGGTCTCGCGCCCCATCGCTTCGGTGCTCTATGAAGCCGAGCGGCTGGTCGCCACCGGGGTCAAGGAGATCATGGTGATCTCCCAGGACACCTCCGCCTACGGCCTCGACATCAAGTATGCGACGTCAAAGTTCCGCGGTCGCGACGTGTCGGCAAAATTCCAGACGCTGGCCGAAGAACTCGGGCAGATGGATGTGTGGACCCGGCTCCACTACGTCTATCCCTACCCGCATGTCGACGAAGTCATCCCGCTGATGGCCGAGGGCAAGATTCTCCCCTATCTCGACATTCCCTTCCAGCACGCCTCGCCGCAGGTCCTCAAGGCCATGCGCCGGCCGGCCAACCAGGTGAAGACGCTCGACCGGATCAAGCGCTGGCGCGAGATCTGTCCCGATCTCACCATCCGCTCCAACTTCATCGTCGGCTTTCCCGGCGAGACCGACGAGGATTTCGAGTTCCTGCTCGATTGGCTCGAAGAGGCTGAGATCGACCGGGCCGGATGTTTCGAATACGAGCCCGTCACCGGCGCACCGGCCAATGAGCTCGAGGGCATCGTTCCCGATGAAGTCCGCCGCGAGCGCTATGCCCGGCTGATGGAGGTGGCGCAGGACGTCTCCACCCATCGCCTGTCGCTCAAGGTCGGGCGCACCATCGACGTGCTCGTCGACGACGTGCGTCCCGAAGAGGGAAAGGCCATTGCCCGCAGCCAGTGGGACGCGCCCGAGATCGACGGCCAGGTGATCATCGCCAACGCTCAGGGCATCAAGGTCGGCGACAAGGTTTCAGTCACGGTTACGGACTCCGACGAATACGACCTCTTCGCCAGCCCGGCGAAGCTGGCGCAGGACAACAGCAAGCCCATCGTGGCGACCGTCTGACGGACGCCGCGGGCGCAAGACGGAGGAGCGAATGACGGCCAAGACCCGCTATCTCGTCCTCCTCCGCGGCATCAATGTGGGCGGCAAGAACAAGCTGCCGATGCCAAAGCTGAAGGCCCTGCTGGAGGAGCTCGGCTTTGAGGATGTCTCCACCTACATTCAGAGCGGCAACGCGATCGTCACGTCCGGGCTGGCGGCCAAATCCGTCGCCCGGAAGATCGAGAAGGGCCTCGGCGAGACGGTCAAGCTCGACAGCGAGATCATCAAGGTGCTGGCCGTGCCCCTGGATGATCTTAGGACCATAGTCGACAAGCGCCCCAGGGGCTTTGGCGACGAGCCGGGCAAATACCACAGCGACGTCATCTTCCTCATGGACCTCACCCCAGAGGAAGCCCTCAGCGCCTTCTCGCCCCGCGACGGCGTCGATGCGCTCTGGTCCGCCAACGGGGTCATCTATCACCAGCGCCTCAGTGCCCAGCGCACCAAAAGCCGCCTCAACCGCGTCATGGCCTCCCCCCACTACAAGTCCATGACCATCCGCAGCTGGACCACGACGGCGAAGCTGCTGGAGCTGATGGAAGGGTGAATCTCGCAGGCCGGCACTCTCTCCCGCTTGCGGGTTCGAGCCGGCCGAAGGCAAAATCGCTCCAGTGGAGCGATTTTAGGGGAGAAGGCCATAAGGCCTACGGCCGCATGGCCCCGGTCCCCGGAGACGTTTCTCGTCTCACTAAATTAGACCTCGGGACGAAAGACGCCTCCAGGCCCGTCACGCTCTTTGACATCCTCGGAGCGTCACACCCGGCCGGTGCACCAGTGCGGCCTTGTGAGCCCGGACCTCGTGGTTCGACACGCTCGCCATGAGGTCCGTGGATGGACCGTCGCCCCAGTAGCCCTCATCCTGAGCTTGTCGAAGGACGAGGGCGTGGCGCGGCAACCTACTCTCCCAGCGTCCGCAGCATATCGAGCGCCGCGGTGAACTCGACGAAGCGCTGGGCCCGGCGCCGAGAAGCCTCGTCGTCTTCACCCCAGAGACGGATATTGTGGTCCTCGTCGACGTGTGCCGCCGTCCACACGGTGCCGGAGTCGATGAGGTTCCGGCGATAGGCAATGGTGAGTAGCGCCGAGCCGGTAAGCGAGACCATCTGCATCAGCGCCGCGAGCGCCATGTGGTCCTCGGCTTGGAGGTTTTCGGCCAAGGCCATCAGGGTCGCTTCGGGCTGCGGCTGGTGGATAATGCCAACGGTCGGCTCGAACCTCACGCCGAACTCGGCGGCGAGCGCCGCCAGCACCGGGTCCCATGCGCCGAGCTGGTCCTCAACCAGCGAGTCCGGACTGTCGGCACGGTAGAGCAGCAGATCGTTGCCGGCATATTTGACGATCTCGTCCCGGAAGGCCGGCGCGCCCTCGGCACCGCTCTCGATCGCCGAATGGGCCAGTCGGACCAGGGGCATCTCGCGGAAGTCGATCTCGGTCTCCTGCGCGTCCCACTCGCGGGCCATGGCCCTGGCCAGCGCCTCGGTGGGCACGTGGACCGGTTTGCCGCCCGGGGTCTTCATGTTCTTGCCGTCGAGCAGAATGGCGAAGCCGCCCTCGGCAGGCGCCACCGAGACGTCCCTATAGAACCGCTTCATCAGCGGCGCCTTGTTGGCCGCCTGGGCGCGGCCATAGCCGTCCTGCCGGTGCTCGTAGGCGTCCTCGATGAAATCGCGCATCGTTTACTCCAGGAGGCGGGCGATCGCCGCGTCCAGCTCGTCATAGGAATTGATCATCGCGCCGGCGCCGGCCCTCAGCAGGTCGCCGGGATCGTGGTAGCCCCAGGT
>DATCRS010000063.1:0-3631 GCA_036568845.1 Devosia sp.
CCCCGCCTCGCCGTCATAAGCGACGTCGACCGCCATGGCGTGGAAACGCAAACCTTCAGCGATGCTGTCGGCCAGTTGCCGCTCGTCTTCCACCACCAGCACACGCATAAGGTTCATCCTCGCCTGAAGGTCCGGAGGATAATGCTAGCGGTGTGAGGCCGTTGTTAGGAAGCCGCTATGCGAGCTGCTGCAGCAGGGCGGGTGCCACCTGGTACTGCAGCGGCTGGCCGGCGATGAAGCGCTCGATCTCGTCCACGACGAGGTTGCCCAACCGCGAGCGCTCGGTGCCGACGGCTCCGGCAATATGCGGCGTCAGAAAGAGATTGGGCAGCCGATAGAGCGGCGACCCCGGAGGCGGGATCTCGGGGTCGGTGACATCGATGATCGCCGAGATGCGGCCGGTTTCGAGCTCGGCGACGAGCGCGCGCTCATCTACCAGCGCGCCGCGGGCGGTATTGATGAGCGTTGCACCAGTGCGCATCAACCGGAGCTCGCGCTGGCCGATCATGTGGCGTGTCGATGGCAGCGAGGGGGCGTGGAGCGAGACGATGTCGGAGCGTGCAATGAGGTCATCGAGGCTCGTCAGCTCGGCGCGGCGTGCGATTTCGTCGGCGGTGCCGACATGCGGATCATAAAGCAGGATGTCGTTGTCCAGCATCGCCAGCAGGTCGATGACGCGGCGCCCGATATGCGAGGCCCCGACGATACCGATCGTGCGCCGGTAGTTGCCGATCGGCTCGTCCATCAACGCGTGGCTGGAGCGGCGCGTTGGATCGGCGCGGTAAATGTCGCGGAACTCGAAGACGCGCTTGCCCGCGAGGACGATCATGGCGAGGGTGAACTCGGCCACCGGGACGGCATTGGCATCCACCGCATTGGTGACGGTGATGCCGGCTTCGTAGACGGCCGGGTCGAGATGATACTTCACGGTACCGGCGGCGTGGGCGATCAGCTTCAGCCGCGGCGCCGCGGCGAGAATCTCGCGGGAGATGGCGGGGCAGCCCCAGCCGGTGACGAGAATCTCCGTATCGGCGAGAACGGTGCGGGCGGCCGGCGTCGAAAGATCGGTCAGCGGTTCGGGCGTGAGGATGTCGCAGAGCTCGGCCAGGCGGCCGTGGGCGTTGTCGTCGAAGACGAAGCGGGTCTTGCCGGGGGACATGGCGAAGGCGAGGCGGGGCCGCATCAGAAGCGCTCCGGAACCTGGATGGCGCTGACCTCGACGCCGGACTCGGCGATCAGCTTTTCGAGTTCGGCGAGATCGGGCAATGGCGGCGGGTTCTGCAGGGCAACCTCGGCGTCGGCGCCGGCCGGAAGGGCCATGGCAGCGGTGGCGAGCACGGTGACGCCCGGCGCGACGGGGCCGCGCAGCTGCGGCACCAGCGTCTTGGCGTGGATCAGATTGGTGTTGGGCAGTGCCTTGTGCGCCGTTCCGGTCCGGCCGCCGCCACCGATGTCGACGATCACGCTGAGATCGGTCGGCGTGCGGGCGAGGGCGCGGTTGGTCTCCTCGCCCAGTTCGTCGGTGTTGAAATCGGCGCGAGCCACGGCGAAGCCACCTTCCGTAGCATGCAGCTCGCGCGGTGTGCGGATGCGGTGGATGCGGATGTGCCAGGGCGAGGCCGGCAGCAGCCAGGTCTCGACCGTCACGTCCTGCCACGGGTGCCATTTGGCGAAGAGTACGTCGCCGGCGATCTGCGCGACGGAATTCTCCTCGCGCACGCGGTAGTGCCGGTTGTCGTCGGAGAGGGCGAGCATGCCGTCGAAGGCGCCCTGGTTGTAGCTCCGCTCGTGCGCCTCGACGGAAAAGGCGTAGCGCGAGGAGTAGACAAACTTGGCGTATTTCTCGGCGCCCGCGCGCATCTCCCAGTTCTGCTGGCCCGTGGCGAGCGCGGTGACATTGCCGGGTGTGTGGATCATCACCATGCCGGGATGGCGGAACGGGATCGGTACGGCTTCGAACTTCGCAGGCGCCTCTTCGGCGGTCCAGAATGGGTGGTCTTCCGGGAGCGCCAATGGCAGGAAGGCCTTGAAGGCCCAATAGGGCGAACCGGCGGAATTATAGCTCTCGGACATGAAGAGATTTGGGTAGCCGTAGCCGACCGAGAGAATGCCATCCCGATCGGCGATCGGCAGCCTGCTCCACCAACGCAGATGGCGGAGGTAATGGCCCTTGATCTCGCCCCAGGGCAACGCCTCGAGGCCCGCATAGGCCAGCGCCCCCCAGATGCCGCCGCAGGCGTAGCGATAGGTGAGGCTGCGGCCGAAGGCCAGCGCACCGCCATCCTCATCGAACCAATGCTGCACCTGGGCGGCGAAGAGACGGGCGCGTTCGAGCAGCCGCCCGGCGCGGGCATCGTCGCCTTTCTGCAGCCTGGCGTAGAGCAGGCCGTAAAAGTGCATGGCGAAGGGAATGTAGTGGTCGACGCGGCGGACGATGCCATCGCGATACCAGCCGTCGCTGAAGTAGAAGCCGTCGAGCTCATCGAGGTAGTCGGCGGTCAGCTGGCGGTCGAAGTCGACGCCGCATTGTTCGAGCCCCAGGTCGACGAGGACGCGGAAGAATTTCCAGTTGTTGTTGGCGTAGGCATGCTGGCGCGCGTGGAGCAGGTAGGCTGTGATGTTGGCCTTGGCGCGGGCATCGAGGGGGTCCCAGATGTGCTCGGGCACCATCCGCATGGCGAGGCCGATGGCGGCGAGTTCGACCTGGCGCTGATCGGTGCCGTTGACCGGGCCCCAGTATTCGGGATGGTCCGGATCCATGCCGTTGGCGAGGCCGCGACGGTAGAGGTCCCAATGCTCGAACTGCCCACCACCGGCCGCGAGGGGCACAAGGCCCCAGAGCGGGCGGGCGAAGCCTTCGAGATCGGCGGCGGCGCGATCGAAATGCGCCGCGGCACCGTTGAGGCGCACGCGCGCGCCACCTTCGGAGAAGTACGGAAGCAGCGGCGCAAAGGACTCGCGCAGGGCCTTCTCGACGTCGGCCCGCGTCCGCAGGGGGTTACCCCACATCGGATTGAACCGTACCGGATCAAAGGTCGTCACGTTAGTAGCCCCACGCCAGTCGAGAGGTGCGGCTGCGCCGCCCCGTCCCACTCGTAGGGTCAATCGGCTGCCCGCTCAAGCAAAATTTGCGACAACGCAAATTACGCAATGGCCTCAGAGGACTCGCACGGTCTCGCCCTCGACCAGCCTTACGCCGATCTCCAGTTGTTGCACGGTGCGGTCGCCATCCATCTGCTGGCGCAGCAGGCGGATGGCGCCGGCGCCGATCGCCTCGCGGTCAACGTGCACCGTGCTGAGCCGCGGCGTCGACAGCGACGCGATGGGCAGATCGTCGAACCCGGTGATGGAGTAGCGCTCCCCCAGCCCGGCCCCGGACACCGCCTCGAGGACATGGACCGCCACGATATCGTTCCAGAGGAAGGCGGCGGTGACATCGTACTCGCCGCGAATCAGCCGCTCGGTGAACTCGGGACGAGAGAGGTCGCGGCTGTCGATGACGAGGCCGGAGGCGCCGGGGACACCCTCGATGGCTGCCTCAAAGCCGCGGCGACGCTGCACGATGGTGGGGCGGTTCTGCTGGGTGAAATGCACGATCTTGCGGTGACCGGCATCGAGCAGACTGCGGGTG
>DATCRS010000064.1:0-2899 GCA_036568845.1 Devosia sp.
GCGCGCGACCGAGTCCGGCGTTTTGTTGCGCGTCCAACCCGCAACGATGGCAGCATCGCCGCGATGGTCCGCGTGGCAGAGCTCGGTGATCGAGGCAATCATGACGCGGCTCATCGCCGGCACGTCTTGAGCGACAGCCCGGCGGACCTCGATCACTTCACGACGGCAAGTTCGAGAACGCGGAGGACGTTGGCGAGCTCGTGACCGCGCTTCAGCACCCGCCCCTCCTGGCTCAGCACCAGGTACTGGCCCTGCTTGTTGCGCAGTTTCGGCTGCTTTTCGACAACGTAGAGCGGACGCTCCGAGCTGCGCTTATAAATCGAGAACACCGCCCGGTCGCGCAGGAAGTCGATCGCATAGTCACGCCACTCGCCCTCGGCGACCTTGCGTCCATAAAGATTGAGAATGGCGTTGAGCTCGCGGCGGTCGAAGGAGACGAAAAGCGGTGTGCGGCTGGGTCCGCCCGTTTGCGGCGCCGGGGTCGGCGCAAAATCCAGAAGCTCCCCCGAACCGCGCTGCAATGGTTGCTCGGCCATAAGCTCGTCCCGTTACACGATCGTCATGATCAGGCCATTCGAGCCTAATGGCAAGCGGGGCAGGGGAGTTCCTGCTGCGGCCGGAGATTGCCCTAGGTACACGCCCTAAAGAGATTCCCCAATCTCGACACAATCCGTCCCTTTTGGCGCCAGATTGGGCCTCTAGAAACAGCAGCATTGCCTCCAGCGGCTGGCATTTGGGTTGACCGAGCCCCCAAACCATGATGCCCGACTGCCAGCCGCCCTTTCATGCACAGTCATTCTAACTCCCGTCTGCCCCCCAGCAGGCGGGAGTATTTGTTTCATGGCGACGGGTTGGCGGCCTTCTCGATCGCCGCGATCACCTCGGGCAGCGACTGCGCGTCGATGGGGCCGACATGCTTGAAGGTGATGATCCCCTCGGCATCGACCACGAAGGTCTCCGGCACGCCATAGACCCCCCAGTCGATCGAGGTGCGGCCATCGGTATCGGCGCCGACCGCGTCATAAGGATTGCCCAGCTCGGCGAGGAACTTGGCCGCGTTCTCGGCCGCATCCTTCTGGTTGATGCCCAGCATCTGCGAGCCGGTGCGCGCGCGAAGCTCCGTGAGGAACGGGTGTTCGGCGCGGCAGGGCAAGCACCAGCTCGCGAAGATGTTGACGACGCTGACCTGCCCCTTGAGGAGGCCGCTGTCGAGGCCGGGCACGTCGAGCCCCGCGACTGCCGGCAGGGTCAGCTCCGGCGCCGGCTTGTCGATCAGCACCGAGCGCACCAGCGACGGATCGCGGTTCATGTTGAGGGCAAAGACCGCCACCAGTCCGACCAGCAGGACGAGCGGCGTAAGCAGCAGGAGGATGCGCGTCACGAAGTGCTCTCGGAACGGCGACGCACGCCCTGGGCCTCGAGCCGGGCGAGCCGCGCCCTGACCGCACGGTTCTGCCAAACCACCCAGCCCGCCAGCGCCACCGAGACGAGCGCGACGCCGGCATAGCCCCAGATGATGAACTCCGCATGCTGCCCGAGATCGATCATCGCGCCCCTCCCAGCGCCGCCTGGCGCATGAGGCTCGTGGCGCGTCGGTTGAGGATCTCCGTGCGCATGGAGATGAAGTGGAGGAGAAAGAAGAACAGCGTGAAGGCCAGCATCATCAGGATGAGCGGCGTGAGGATCGAGCCCGGCATGTGCGGCCCCGAAGCCGTGAACACGCTCGAGGGCTGGTGCAGCGTCTGCCACCAGTCGACGGAAAACTTGATGATCGGAATATTGAGCGCCCCGACCAGCGTCACGATGGCGACGACGCGCCCGGCTTTCAGCTGATCGTCGAAGGCGCGCCAGAGCGCGATGATGCCCAGATAGATGAGCAGCATGACCAGCGTCGAGGTCATCCGCCCGTCCCACTCCCAGAAGGTACCCCAGGTCGGCCGGCCCCAGAGCGAGCCGGTATAGAGCGCCAGCGCGGTGAAGGTAGCCCCCAACGGCGCTGCCGCCTTGGCGGCCACATCGGCCAGCGGATGCCGCCAGACCAGCGTGCCGAGCGCCGCCACCGCCATGATGCCGTAGACCATCTGGCTCAGCCACGCATTGGGCACGTGCACATACATGAGGCGCACCGTGTCGCCCATCTGGTAGTCGGCCGGCGAATTGAAGAAGGCGAAGAACAGCCCGACGGCAAAAAGCGCGACCGTTCCGATGGCCAGCGGCCAGATCAGGTAACTCGACCAGCGCAGGAACTGGCCCGGATGCGCAAGGCGGCTGAACCAGTTGGCTTTGGGCGCGGAGTCGACGGTCATTTGGCCGGTTTAGTCCTCGCCCATGCGCAAGGCAAGCGCGGCAAAGAGAGGCGAAAACGCGCAGGTCCCAAGGCTCAGCGCCGCCAGCAGGACCGTGGCCTGCGTCGCCCCGAGCCCCGAGATCGCACCCACACCGAAGATCAGCACCGGCACGCAGAGCGGCAGGATCAGCACCGGCGCGATGAGCCCGCCGCGCTTCAAGCTTACCGTCACCGCCGCCCCCAGCGTCCCGAACGCCACGAGCGCCGGGGTGCCGAGGACAAGCGACAGCACGGCCCTGAGCCAGGCGTCCATGCCCATGTTGAGCATCACTGCCAGCAGCGGCGAGGCGAGGATCAGCGGCAGCGCGGTCAGCAGCCAATGCGCCAGCATCTTGGCCACCACCAGCATTGGCAGCCCTATCGCGGCATGGCGGAAGAGCCGCAGCGACCCATCCTCCTCGTCGGCGCGGAACAGGCGGTCGAGCCCCAGCAGCATGGAGAGAAACGCCGCGATCCAGACGATCCCGGGCGCCAGCCGCGAGAGCTCCGCCGAGTCCGGCCCCACCGCGAACGGCACCACCACGCCGATCATCACGAAGAACAGCACCAGGG
>DATCRS010000065.1:0-16065 GCA_036568845.1 Devosia sp.
CCGCCTCGATGTCCGATCCCGTGCTCGTCCGCGCCGATGGCACGTACCTCTATACGCTGCCGTCCGTGGTCGACGACATCGACTTGGGCATCACCCATGTGATCCGCGGCGAGGACCACGTCTCCAACACGGGCACTCAGATCGAGATTTTCGAGGCGCTCGGCGGCACGGTGCCGTTCTTTGCTCATCACAATCTCCTCACCGGCGCGGAAGGGGAGGGGCTCTCCAAGCGCCTCGGCTCGCTCTCGCTCTCTGAACTCCGCGAGGACGGCTACGAGCCGCTGGCCGTGGCACTGGTGGCCGTGCTCACCGGGACCAGTCTCGCTGTCGAACCGTACCCGGACCTGCTGGCCGTGGCGCGGGCGCTCGATCTTTCGATGATCTCGCACGGACCGGCTCGCTTCGATCCGGCGGAGCTCGCGAGCCTCAATGCCCGCATCCTCCATGCCATGCCCTACGAGGCGGCACGCCCCCGGCTCGAGCCGCTGGGCCTCGCCGACGAGCGGCTCTGGCTCGCCCTGCGCGAGAACCTGGCTGTCTTCCGCGACATCGAAAGCCTGGCCCAGCTCGTAACCGGCCCGGTCGATCCGGTGATCGACGATGAAGACCGCGAGTTCATCGCCACGGCGCGCGAGCTATTGCCCCCCGAACCCTGGGGCGAGGGCACGTGGACCGAATGGACCGATGCGCTGAAGGAAAAGTCGGGCCGCAAGGGCAAGGCGCTGTTCCTGCCGCTGCGGATGGCGTTGACCGGTCGTGCCGATGGCCCCGAGCTCAGGTCCCTGTTGCCGCTGATGGGGCGTAAGGCGTCTCTGGACCGACTACTCTGACGCGCTTGTCGCCGAACTGAACGATACGCGTGGGGGCGCTGGTCGCCACGGGCGCGACTGGCACCGCCTTTGGCGTCTCGCCCGGCGCCGCTGGACGGCGGCGGGGCAGGGGGACGCTCACGAACATCGAGGTATCGAGCGCCACCGTCGTCACCTGCGCCTGCCGCCCGCGTGGGTCGCGCACAGGCAGCGGAAACTGCTGGCCATTGTAGTCGATCATGGCGCGGCCGCTGCCATCGGTCCCCGCGACGATGCTGATCGAGCCATAGGCGGTCGTCGCCTTGCAACTCGCCGTCTTGTCGATATCGGTGCGGAAGCGGAAGGCGTTGGGCAGAGCCGTGTAGGGCTCGCCATAGATGTTGACCATCTGCTCCACCTCCTGCCCTGGATTGTCGTAGTAGTAGAGATCGACATCGAGGGTGGGGCACTGTGACCGGCAGGCATCCAGGTCATTCTGCAGATAGTCTGTGAGTGTCGAGTAGCTGATCGGCCAGTAGAAACCATCCGACTTGCGGACGCAGAGGGTGCGCACCGTCTGGTAGCCCCCATAGCCGTCGAACTCGCCGCCGCGCAGCCCGCCTTCGCCGTCAAAGGAGTCCGACAGCGCGCCGAACAGCTGGTCGAAGAGGTTGCCGCGCTGGCGCCCGCGGCCGGCAATGATCTGCCCGTCCTGGTCGAACCCACGGCCATTCATGCCGCGTCCGCAGCCGAAGCGGGCCATCTCCTGGAGAATGGCCTCACGCTGCTGGGCAATGGCATTGCCGGTTTCGAGAGTACGAGAGAGGTTGGCGACTTCGTCGCGGCCGGAAGTGATCTCCCGGGCCAGCGCCCGGCACTCCGGCGACAGCCGCCGGCCGGCCTTGGCGTCGTCGTTACAGCCGTTCCGGATGTAGCGGCTCTCGTTGCGCTGTACCTGCCGCTGCATATCCCGCGCCACGCCCTCGCTGTCGCGCGCCGCCTGGTACGCGCGGTTGCGCTCGAGGGTCGCAAGCGTGGCCTCGAGCTGCCCGCAGCTCGCCGACTGGGCATAAGCTGTGGAGACATAGAGGACGAGGCACGCGAGTCCGGCCAGGAACAGGATCAGGAATTTGACCAGGATGTGCGACGCCTGCGACATGAACGCTCTCGAGTTACCGGGTCCGGTCTGGCGTTCCAATGCGCCCAAAGCGAGACCTTACCGCTGGGGTGAACCTAGCACAGTTCGGCTTGGTGTTAATCCAGCCGAACGTCCGGTCTCCGCCGCCCGTCATCACCCACCCGTGAAGTCGTGCCCATCCCTTCGTGATCGGAAGGGGCGCTGCCAAGCCGGCATTTCGCGGCTACGCTTCGGCCCGCAGATGGGAGCCAAGCCGATGCAATTGCTTGTAAAAGCCCACTGCACGACTGACCGGACGTTCCTCAACAAGGTGTACCGATGTCACTTCCCAGAACCGCCGCAGCCTTGGCTGCCGTTACCTCAGCCGCGACCTTCTTCGCGGGCGCCATAGCGCAGAATACCGCCGACTTCGCCTCCATGTCACATGAAGAGCTCGTGGAGATGCGGCAGGCTGCCATGAAGGAGGACGGCGGTATTCTGCGCGGGGCCGGCAATCTCAGCGGGGCAGATGCCGGCGTTGCGGCCGATACGCTGATCCGCAACTTCACCAACTTCCCCGCCATGTTCCCCGAAGGCAGCATTGTCGGCGATTCCAGGGCGCTGCCAGTCATCTGGGAGAACTGGGACGAGTTCACCGGCATCTTCGCGACCGCTCAGCAGGCGGCAACCCGAATGAAGGTCGCCGCCGAAGCTGGCGATACCGCGGCCTATGGGGCAGCTTTGCAAACAATCGGCGGCACCTGCGGACAGTGTCACCAGAATTTCCGCAGCAGGTGACCTCCGCTGCGGTACTGGAGGGCGGCCCAGCGGAGCCGCCCTTCTTCTACGCAACGCCCGCGCTCGCGTAGCCCCTTGCTTTCCCCGGCCTTTGCAGTCAGATTGCGCGCCATGAAAACCACGGCGCACGCTGCCTTCATTATTTGCTGCATTATTATCCGCTAACTCACGTTGGTGGCGCGGTTTTCTTCATCCTGACACTCGAGACCCCGAAGAGCCCGCTGCCAGCGTCAAACTGTCTGGCTTGGGGAAGGTCATGGACGTCACTTTGCGGCTCTACAACACGCTGATGCGTGAAAAGGCAGTGTTCGAGCCGATCGATCGCAACAATGTTCGCATGTATGTCTGTGGACCGACAGTCTACGACTACGCCCATATCGGCAATGCTCGCCCGGCGATCGTCTTCGACGTGCTGTTCCGGCTGCTGCGCCATGTGTATGGCACCGAGCACGTCACCTATGTCCGCAACATCACCGACGTGGACGACAAGATCAACGCTCGGGCCGCCCGCGATTTCCCCGACCTGCCGCTCAACGACGCCATCCGGCAGGTGACGGAAAAGACCGCCAGGCAGTACTTCCGCGATGTCACCGCGCTCGGCTGCCTCGAGCCGACGATCCAGCCGCGGGCGACCGAAAACATCGCCGAGATGCAGACCCTCATCGGCGCGCTGATCCAGCGCGGTCACGCCTACGAGGCGGCCGGCGAGGTGCTGTTCGATGTCGGCTCGATGCCGGACTACGGCCAGCTCTCCGGCCGCAACCTCGAAGACAACCTCGCCGGCGCCCGCATCGCGGTGGACGAGCACAAGAAGAACGCGGCCGACTTCGTGCTCTGGAAGCAGTCGAGCGCCGATGAGCCGGGCTGGGACAGCCCATGGGGCAGGGGCCGGCCGGGCTGGCACATCGAGTGCTCGGCCATGAGCGAGCGCTATCTCGGCCAGGTCTTCGACATCCATGCCGGCGGCCTCGACCTCATCTTCCCGCACCACGAGAACGAAATCGCCCAGTCGCGCTGCGCGCACGGCACTCACACCATGGCCAATGTCTGGATGCACAATGGCTTCCTGCAGGTGGAAGGGCAAAAGATGTCCAAGTCGCTCGGCAACTTCGTCACCATCCACGAGCTCTTGGACACCGAGAAATTCGGCGGCCGCAAGTGGCCTGGCGACGTGCTCCGCCTCGGCATGTTGATGACCCACTACCGCGAGCCGATCGACTTCTCCGTCGCACGCCTCGAGGAGGCCGAGGCCAAGCTGCGCGACTGGCAGCGCACCGCCGAAAAGTCGACCCGGCCCGCCGAACCCGACCCCTCGGTGATCGAAGCACTCTCTGACGATCTCAACTTCCACCGTGCCTCCGTCGCGATGGACGTCATCGCCCGCAAGGCCAATCGCGGCACGCAGACGGCGGCCGATTGCCTCGCCGCAACGCTCGACTTCTTCGGCTTCACCCGCGACAGCCTGCTCAAAACCGAGGCGGCGGGCGTCGACGAAGGAGCGATCGAAAGCGCCGTTGCCGACCGCCTCGCCGCCCTCAACGCCAAAAACTTCGCCGAGGCCGACCGGATCCGCGCGGCCTTGCTCGAGCAAGGGATCCAGCTCATGGACTCCAAAAACGCCGCCGGCGAACGCGTCACCACCTGGGAGGCGAAGCGGTGAGCGTCATCCTCGACCATGTCGGCCTCAAGGTTTCGGACTTCGACCGCTCCTTCGCCTTCTATCGCGAAGCGCTGGCAACGCTCGATATAGATGTGCTCGCCGACATGACCTTTGGCCGCGACCGTATTGCCGGCTTCGGCAAGGAGCGGCCGACATTCTGGATTCACAGCGGCTCAACGGCTCGCGGCGAGACGCATGTCGCCTTCACGGCCGCCAGTCGCGCTGCGGTTGAAGCCTTCTATTCCGTTGCCCTCTCCATGGGCGGCCGTGACAACGGCGCGCCGGGTCTGCGCGCCATCTATCACCCCAACTACTACGGTGCCTTCGTGCTCGACCCCGATGGCCACAACATCGAAGCAGTCTGCCATGCCCCCCAATGAGCCCACCACCGAGCTGACTGGCGGCTGCCAGTGCGGCGCGGTGCGCTTCCGCATCGGCTCGCTCGGCCGCGCCACCATCTGCCATTGCCGCATGTGCCAGAAGGCGTTCGGCAGCTTCTTCGGCCCGCTGGTCACCGGCTATGGCGTGGTCTGGACCCGCGGGGAGCCGAAGACCTTCCGCAGCTCCAACGTGGTCACCCGCGGCTTCTGCGCCGACTGCGGCACGCCGCTGACCTATCAGGTCGAGGATCAGCCCGGCTCCGTCGAGATCGCCATCGGCGCCCTGGACAATCCGGCGCTGGCCCCGCCGGTCCTGCAGGTTAATCCGCATGACAAAGTGCCGTTCTTCTCCGGTCTCGTCGTGCTGCCGACGCGGCACGAAGGCGAGTCTCCGGCCAATGACGCCTTCATCGCCTCGGTGGTGAGTTACCAGCACCCCGATCACGACACGACGACCTGGCCCCCGGTGGAGCTGACGCGATGAGCGAGTTCCGGACCTTCTATCCCGAGATCGAGCCCCATGCTTCCGGCTGGCTCGATGTCGGCGACGGCCACTCGATCTACTGGGAGCGGGTCGGCACGCCGGGCGCCAAGCCGGCGGTCTACCTCCATGGCGGACCGGGTGGCGGCATGTCGCCCAACCAGCGGCGCGTTTTCGATCCGGCACGGTACGATGCGCTGCTCTTCGACCAGCGCGGCTGCGGCAAATCGAAACCCTTCGCCTCGCTCGAGCACAACACCACCTGGGATCTCGTCGCCGACATCGAGAAGCTGCGGCAGATGATGGGCGTCGAGCAGTGGCTCGTCTTCGGCGGCTCCTGGGGGTCGACGCTTGCACTGGCCTACGCCCAGACCCACCCGGAACGCGTGACCGAGCTCGTCCTCCGCGGCATCTTCACGTTGCGGCGCTGGGAGCTGCTCTGGTACTACCAGCACGGCGCCTCGCTGCTCTTCCCCGATAAGTTCGAGCGCTTCGTCTCCGCGATCCCCGAGGCCGAGCGCGGCGACCTGATGGCCGCCTACCGCAAGCGCCTGGTCGATCCCGATGGCGAAGTCCGGCTCAACGCTGCGCGCGAATGGGCACGCTGGGAAGGCGAGACCATCACCCTGCTGCCCGACCCGACCGTCAGCAATGCCTTCTACGACCCCGAATACGCGCTCGCCTTCGCCCGCATCGAGAATCACTATTTCGTGCACGAAGGCTGGATGGACGAGGGTCAGCTGATCCGCGATGCCGGCAAGCTCCGCGACATCCCCGCCGTCATCGTCCAGGGCCGCTATGATATCGCCTGTCCGGCGCAAACCGCCTGGGACCTGCACAAGGCCTGGCCCGAAGCCGAGTTCATCCTGGTCGAAGGCGAGGGGCATGCCCTCAGCCAGCCGGGCATCCTGCACCACCTCATCATCGCCGCCGACCGCTTTGCCGGGAGTGAGTTCGTATGACCCAAGATGCGACAGACGAGAGCTATCGTTTCCGCGAATATTCTGGCGGCTGCCAGTGCGGCGCCGTGCGTTTCCATGCCACCGAGCTCCGCAACATCCCGCATGTCTGCTACTGTCGCATGTGCCAGAAGGCCATGGGCAGCCTCTACGCGCCGCTGGTCGGCGTAAACGCCGAGCACCTTACCTGGACCCGTGGCACGCCGTCCACCTTCCGCAGCTCCGAGCATGTCGATCGCGGGTTCTGCAGCAAGTGCGGCACGCCGCTCTTCTACCGGAACCTCCACGGCGACGGCTATGGCATGACCATCGGCAGCTTCGACCAGCCGCACCTCATCCCCATCCTGTTCGAGATGGGCATCGAGGGCATGCACCCGGGCCTGCCGCACATCCCCGGCGCCAAGGTGATGGGCACCACCGAAGAGGTGGATGGGGCCGAGCCGGTCGCGGCCATCGCCCGCAGCAACAATCAGCATCCCGACCATGACACGGAGACCTGGCCATGAGCGAGGCTGCTCCGCAAACCGGAGGTTGTCAGTGCGGCGCCATCCGCTATCGCTTCACTGCCCCCTTTCTCGAGGTCAGTCTTTGCCACTGCCGCATGTGCCAGAAGGCAACCGGTGGCCTGTTCGGCGCCTTTGCTGGCGGATTTCGTGACGACTTCGAACTGACCCGGGGCGCGCTGACCTTCTTTCGCTCCTCTGATAGCGTTGAGCGTGGCTTCTGCCCGGCTTGCGGCACGCCGCTGACCTTTGGTCGCATTGGTGGCAAGCGTATCAGTGTCACGATGGGCTCGCTCGATCATCCCGAGGCGTTTCCGCCGACCGAGCAGGCCGGCTGGACGGGGCACCTCGCCTTTGTAGGTACGCTTGCCGAGCTTCCAAATATTCCAACTATCGAAGAAGTCGCCCCCGAGCTGGCCCAGAGAATCCACGCCTCCAACCACCAGCATCCCGACCATGACACGGCCGTCTGGCCGCCCACTGAGTAAGACTATGACCAAGGAACGCCTTTATCTCTTCGACACCACGCTTCGCGACGGCGCTCAGACCGCCGGGATCGAGTTCTCGCTCGAGGACAAGATTTCAGTTGCGGAGCTGCTCGAAGAGATTGGCGTCGACTATATCGAGGGCGGTTTCCCGGGCGCCAACGTCATCGACGATCAGTTCTTTGCCGAAAAGCGCACCAGCCGCGCAAAATTCACCGCCTTCGGCATGACCAAGCGATCCGGCCGCTCCGTCGGCAACGATCCGGGCGTGCAGGCCGTGCTCAATGCTCGCGCCGATGCAGCCTGCTATGTCGGCAAGTCATCCGCCAAACAGGTGAAGCTGACGCTCGGCATCTCGCTGGAGGAAAACCTTACCGGCCTCGCCGAGACCGTTTCCGCCACTGTCGCCGCCGGCAAGGAAGCCCTGATCGACTGCGAGCACTTCTTCGACGGCTACAAGGAAAACCCCGCCTACGCCCTGAAATTCGTCGAGACCGCGCTGGCGGCTGGCGCGCGCTGGGTCGTGCTCTGCGACACCAATGGCGGCACCATGCCCTCCGAGATCGAGGAGATCGTCGCCGCCGTGCTGAAGGTCGCTTCCGGCGACCGGCTCGGCATCCATGCCCATGACGACACCGGCCAGGCCGTGGCCAACACGCTGGCTGCGGTGCGGGCCGGCGTCCGCCAGGTCCAGGGCACGCTCAATGGAATCGGTGAGCGCTGCGGCAACGCCAATCTTGTGACGCTGATCCCGACGCTGCTCTTGAAGCCGGTCTTCGCCGACCGCTTCGAGACCGGCGTCACGCCCGAGCAGCTGGCCCGCCTTACCCAGGTCTCCCGCGCCTTCGATGAAATCCTCAATCGCGCCCCGGCCCGGCAGGCGCCCTATGTCGGTGCTTCGGCCTTCGCCACCAAGGCCGGCATCCACGCCTCGGCCCTGCTCAAGGATTTTTCCACCTACGAGCACGTGCCGCCCGAAAGCGTCGGCAATGAGCGCTCGATCATGGTCAGCCAGCAGGCCGGCAAGTCGAACCTGCTGACGGCGCTGAAGCGGCACGGCATCGAGCTCGCCAAGGACGATCCGCGTCTCGAGCGGCTGCTGCGCACCGTCAAGGAGCGGGAAGCCCGCGGCTATTCCTATGACGGCGCCGACGCCAGCTTCGCCATCCTGGCCCGTGAGGTGCTGGGCACCCTGCCCACCTTCTTCGAAGTCGAGAGCTATCGAGCCGCCGTGGAGCGCCGGCACAATGCCCGCGGCGAAGAAGTGACCGTTACCGAGGCGGTGGTGAAGATCATCGTCGACGGCGAGCGGCTGATGTCGGTTGCCGAAGGCAACGGCCCGGTCAACGCCCTCGACCTCGCCATGCGCAAGGACCTCGGCAAATACTCCGACCAGATCGGCGATCTGGAGCTCGTCGACTTCAAGGTGCGTATCCTCGACGGCGGCACGGGCGCGGTCACCCGTGTACTGGTCGAAAGCCGCGATGGCACCGGCGAGCGCTGGTACACCATCGGGGTTTCCCCCAACATCATTGATGCCTCATTCGAGGCACTTTATGAGTCCATTACCTATAAGCTGATGAAGACGGAGGCAGGAGCCTCGGCCGCCTGACAGCGACAACGCCGCTCCCGCCTCATTGGAGGTTGCGCGCTTTGGCGACGACGAAGGGGGCGGTGTGGATGACCATGGCTGCGGCCGCGGGCACGCTGGTCATTGTCATTGGCGTTATCGCCGGCCCATCCATCTATCAGTGCACCTCCAGTGCCGATGGCCTGCTGTCGTGCCTCAGGCAGGACGTGGTCGAGGCCGGCCTGTTGCCGCCCGCCGAGACGCCTCCGGCCGCGCCCACCGAGGTCGAGAGCGCGCCGCCACCCGCTGTCCAGCCTGAGCCACAGCCGCCAAGCCCCGACGTCAGCCTCATTCGGGCGGAGCCCGATGGCAACGTCATCATCGCCGGATCGGCCGAGCCGGGCATCGAGGTCGAGGTCTTTGCCAATGGCGATCTGGTCGGCAAGGTCATCGCCGAAGCCAGCGGCGACTGGGTGCTGGTGCCCGATCGGCCCCTCGCGGTCGGCAGCGCCGAGATCAGCGTCGGCATTGCCGGCTCCAACGCGCGCTCACCGCATACATTCACTGTGACCATTCCCGAGGACCGGGTCTCGCAGCCGGTGATCACGGTGTCGGAGCCGGCCCTACCTGTGGAGGCCGTTCCGGCGCCTGAGCCCGAAGTTGCCACCGCGGAACCCGAGGTCTTGCCGATGCCATCGGCACAGCCCGAGGTACTGCCCGTGCCGCCGGCCAGCGAGCAGACCCTGTCGGGACAGCCGGAAGTGCTGCCGGTACCGCCCGCCAGCGAACAGCCGCTGCCGCCGCCGCGGGCGGCTACGTCCGAGACCGATCCAGCGCCCCAACCGCCGGTCGAGACCGCAACTGCATCGCTGCCGGCTGCTCCTCCGCATGTGGAGCAGCCCCTTGAGCTGGCGGAAGCTCAGCCGGAGTCCCTTCCGCTCGAGCCGGCGGAACTCGAGCCAACCCCCCAGCCGTCTCCATCGCCCCAGCCCAATCCTGCTCCTCCAGCGCCCGAGCCGCAGCCCACGGCCTCCCAGGCGGTCCCCCACGTTGCCACCGCAGAGCCTGTGCCAGAACCATCGGTGCCGGCCGTCATTCCCGTCCCGCCCCAGCCGGCGACCATCGACGCCATCGAGATCGACGGCGCGGCCAACTACTTTGCCGGGGCAGGGCCCGAGGGCGCCACGGTGCAGCTCTATGTTCAGGATCGCTTCATCGCCTCGGCCAAGGTCGAGGGTGGGCGCTGGCTGGTCGAGGCCCAAGGCGCGCTGACCCTGCCGGTGCAGCGCGTGCGGATCGACCTCATCGAGCCACAGCGGGGCGACGTCTCCGCCCGTGCCGAGGTCAACTTCGTCATCGACGTGCCGCCGCCGGCACCCGGGATCGAGGCTGCTGCTGCGGCAACCGGACAGGTGACGCCCGCGGCCACCGCGTCCGCCGAGCTCGCCATCGCACCTCAAGTTGAATCAGAACTTGAAGTCGATCCCGCAATCCCGACGCTGCGCGCGCTGCCTTCGGTCGAGCCCGGCATGCTGCGCTTCGCCTCGGGCAAGGCGATCATCCGCCGCGGCGAGACGCTGTGGGCCATTGCCGAGCGGGTCTATGGCGATGGCAGCCGCTATCGCCTCATCGTCGACGCCAACCCAGATCTCATCACCCGGCCCGGGCGGATCTTCCCGGGGCAAGTGTTCGAACTGCCCAAAGTCGAGGACTAGCCGTCCTGGCAGGCTTGCGCCTTTCGGGAACTTCTTCTATCGCTGTTTGACGATGAACACGATCGAGGACGAAGATCTGGCCAACATGATGCGCGCGCTCGGGCACCCCGTGCGGCTCAGCATCCTGCGCATCCTCGCCGAAAAGCAGGCCAGCGCCTGTTGCTGTACTGACGTGACCCAATGCCTGCCGCTGGCGCAGTCGACCGTCAGCCAGCACATCAAGGTGTTGCTCGATGCCGGCCTCGTGACGCGGGAAGCGCGCGGCACGCGAAACTGCTACACGCTCAATCTGGACCGGTTCCGCTCGCTGGGCGACGCCACCAGCGGGCTCTTTTCCGGCCTCATCGCCGAAATCACGTCGCCCGCCACCGTCCGGATCGCCGAGCCGGCCTGATGGCTTCCCCTGATATGGCTGGCAAGCAGCCGACCGTCAGTGCCGAAGAGGGCAACCTGCTTCGCACCGTGCGCAATCTCTGGACCTATATGTGGCCCAAGGACCGCGCCGACCTGAAGCTCCGGGTGATCCTCGCCATCGGCGCCCTGCTGGTTTCGAAAGTCGCCACCACCCTCATTCCCTTTGCCTATAAGGGCATCATCGACAGCCTCGATGGCGCGACCAATGGCGACAACACCCTGATGCTCGGCCTCGCCGTGCCGGTGGTGCTGGTCATCGCCTATGCGGTGGGTAACATCGTCGATGCCGGCTTCCAGCAGCTGCGCGACGTGCTCTTTGCCTCCGTCGGCCAGCACGCCGTGCGCAAGCTCGCCGACCAGACGTTCAGGCACCTTCACCGCCTCTCGCTCCGCTTCCACCTGGCGCGCCGCACCGGCGGCCTCTCCCGAGTCATCGAGCGCGGCACCAAGGGCATCGAAACCATTGTCCGGTTCACGATGCTCAACACGGCGCCGACGGTGGTGGAGTTCTTCATCACCGGCACCATCTTCGTGGTGATGTTCGGCGTAAGCTATCTCGGCGTGCTGGTGGCGACCATCTGGCTCTACCTCTGGTTCACCATCAAGGCTTCGAACTGGCGGATCACCATCCGTCGCGACATGAACAATTCCGATACCGACGCCAATTCCAAGGCGATCGACAGCCTTTTGAACTTCGAGACGGTGAAATACTTCGCCAACGAGGAGATGGAGGCCCGCCGCTTCGACGCCTCGATGGCGACCTACGAGCGCTCGGCCATCCGCATCTGGTCCTCGCTCGGCGTCCTCAACTTCGGTCAGGCGCTGATCTTTTATGCCGGCGTCGCGGTCATCGGCGTCATGGCCATCTACGGCGTGCTCAACCGGACGCTGACCCTGGGCGACTTCGTGCTGCTCAACACCTTCCTCATGCAGATCTATCGGCCGCTGAACTTCATCGGCTTCGTCTATCGCGAAATCCGGCAGGGCCTCACCGACATCGAGGAGATGTTCAAGCTCCTCGACCGCGATCCGGAGATCGAGGACAAGCCCGGCGCCCGGCCGCTCGAAATCGCCGGCCCGGTGATCCGCTTCGACGACGTGAAATTCCACTATGACCCTGATCGGCCGATCCTCAAGGGCGTCAGCTTCGAGATCCCGGCCGGAAAGACGGTCGCTGTCGTCGGTCCCTCCGGCGCCGGCAAGTCGACCATCTCGCGGCTCCTTTACCGCTTCTATGATGTCATCGAGGGCCGCATCACCATCGACGGGCAGGATCTGCGCGATGTCACGCAGGCGAGCCTTCGCGCCGCCATCGGCATGGTCCCGCAGGACACGGTGCTCTTCAACGACTCCATTGCGTACAACATCCGCTACGGCCGTCCGGATGCCACCGACGAGGAGGTTCGCCGCGCCGCCGAGCTGGCCCAGATCGGCCCCTTCATCGACAAGCTCCCCAAGGGCTACGAGACCCAGGTGGGTGAGCGCGGGCTGAAGCTTTCAGGCGGCGAGAAGCAGCGCGTCGCCATCGCGCGGACTATCCTCAAGGGCCCGCCCATCCTCATCCTAGACGAAGCGACCTCGGCGCTGGATTCCAAGACCGAGGAGGACATCAAGTCCGCCCTCGACCTCGTTGCCGCCAACCGCACAACCCTGGTCATCGCCCATCGGCTCTCGACCGTCGTCAATGCCGACGAGATCATCGTCATCCGCGACGGCCAGATCGCCGAGCGCGGCACCCATTCCGGCCTCCTCGCCCAGCAGGGCCTCTACGCCCAGATGTGGAACCGCCAGCGCGAAGCCAGCGAAGCCGAAGAGCGCATCCGCAAAGTCGCGAATGATCCTTTCGTCAAGCGCGGCGTGCCTGCGGCGGAGTAGGGGCGGCTCCCGGCATCTCAGTCGGCGCCCTTCTCCCCTTGCGGGAGAAGGTGGATCGGCCGAAGGCCGAGACGGATGAGGGGTATCTCTCAACCATCGCCGCTGTAGAGATGCCCTCATCCGGCTGCACCCTCAGCGCATACCGATGCTCTGGACAGGCACGGCTAGCTTAGCGGGCCGGTGTGCTGGTTGAGCCAATCCTCCAGTACATCCTTCCGGAACGTGCCGGCTTCGAGATGGTGGTAGATGAACCGCTCGATCTCGTCGTTCTCGGCAACGACATCAACGCCGTTGATGCCGAGGAACAGTTCGACGCAGGCATAGGCGACGCGCTTATTGCCGTCGACGAAACCGTGGTTCATCGCCAGACTCTCCCATAGCGCCGCGCCTTCCTCGATGATGTCGGCGTAGTAACCCGTCTGGGGCCGAAGCAGGGCTGACTCGATCAAGCCAAGGTCGCGCACGCCTTTTGCTCCGCCGAAGACCTCAATTAGCCGGGCATGTATCCTGAGCACCTCGTCAATGGTGAGATAGGCCGTCACCGGCGCTATCTCGCTAACGCTTCATAGAGCGACTTGCGCCTCTCGATGCTCTTAGCGAGAAGTTGCTCAACGAGAGGGCGTACTTTGGGCTCCTTCGCCCTCTCGACAAGCGCATCATACTGCTCCGCCGAAACGAGATAGGCCGTCACTCGGCCATTCTTCTGGATGGCGACCGGCTCACTGCGAGCCATTTCCAGCAATTCACCAAACCGGTTCTTGGCATCGGTCGCCGTCATCTCAGCCATCGGAGTCTCCTTCAGCTACATTAGCTAAAATAGACAACTGCCATTCAAGTTGCAACCCAAACAAAAAGGCCCGCGATTGCTCGCGGGCCTTTGCGCCTTGCATGGGCGGAGGAACTATTCGGCCGCTTGGCGGGAGACGACGGTGACGCCGTCCTGCTCGGTCTCGACGAGACCCGACCCGTCCTTGGTGATGTACTTGGCAGCGGAGTCGGCGTCGGCGGGGATCTCGATCCGCGCCCCTTCCGGAGTGACCGCTGTGCGGCGGCCAAACACGGCGCCGAACACCGAGGCAACGAACCCCCCGATGCTGCGGAACACGTTGCCGACCCAGCCTCTCCAGATCACCGTGGGAGCGGTGAGCATCACCGGCACCATAACCAGGGTCAGCGCCGTGGAGACGAAGAGACCCGAGACCAGCGCCGCCGAGAGGTGGATGAACCACGAGCCGGCAATGCCACCAACCACGATTTCACGGCGGATGAAGTCGAACTCGACGTTGAGTGCCATCGGAATGACGCCGAGCGCCGTCACCGTCGCCGTGAGCAGCACCGGCCGCACACGCTGGCTGGCGGTGATCAGCATCGCCTTCACCGGCTCGACATGGTCGTCACGCCGGTAGTGATTGTAGGTGTCGATCAGCACGATGCCGTTCTTCACCACGATACCGGCCAGAGCCACGATACCGAGGCCGGTCATGATCGCCGAGAAGCTCATGCCGGTCACCAGCATGCCGAGCAGTACGCCCGCCAGCGACATGATGACCGTCGAGAGGGTCACCAGCACCTGGTAGAAGCTGTTGTACTCGAGCAGCAGGATGAGGAAGATCAGGAACATCGCCGCACCGAATGCCTGCCCAATAAAGGCATTGGTGTCGTTGATCTGTTCTTCCGCACCGCCATAGACGATGTCGACCGAGCTCGGCCATTCCTGCGTCTGCTCCCATTGCTGGAGCTGCGCGATCTTCTGGTCCGCCGCAACGCCGGGTTCGAGGTTGGCCGCGACGTTCATCGCATAGACGCCGTTGCGGCGGCTGATATTGGCCACCTTGGGCACGGCCTTGCGCTCGATGAAGTTCGAGACGGGGACGAGGCCCTGGCTGGTCACGATGCGCAGCGAGTCGAGCGTGTCGAAGGTCCGCTCCTCGATCGGTAGGCGAACGCGGATGTCGAGTTCGTCGGTCGCGTCGTCCGGCCGGTAGGTGCCGAGCTTGACGCCCGAGGTCACCAGCTGGACGTAGGGGCTGAGTTCGCGCACGCCGATGCCGTACTTGGCCGCCTCGACGCGGTCGATCGTCACTTGCCAGTCGATGCCGGGGGAGGGACGCCCGTCTTCGACGTCGACCGTGTCGCCCAGCTCGTTCTCGACATAGTTGCGGAGCTTGGCCACAGCCGGCACCAGGTCGTCGTAGTTGGTCGACTCGACGCGGAGGTTGATGGCCTTGCCTGCCGGCGGGCCGTTTTCCTGCGCCGCGATCTGCACCTGCAGGCCCGAAATATCGGCCACGCGGTCGCGGATGTTCTGGAAGATCTCCTCCGCTGGAACGCGCTCGTTCCACGGCAGCAGCTGCAGGTTGAACTGGCCGATCGTATCCGGGGGGCCACCCGAGGACATCATGTCCGCTCCGCCGCTGCCGGCGAAGGTCATGATCACGTCCTGGATACCGTGGACCTGCAGAATCTCCTGCTCGACCTCGACCAGGAAATCGCGGATCTCGGTCGGCGAATAGTTGCCGCGGGCCACGACGTTGACCGTGCCGAACTCGGCTTCGGAGGCCGGGAAAGCCTCTGTGCCGGTCGGGTTCATGCCATAGGCCACGAACATGCCGCCGATCACGCCGAAGCCGACGATGAGGCTGATGACCGGGTGCCGGATGAGCACCTGCAGCACGCGAATATAGCCGCCTGTGAACCCCCGCACCTTCTTCACGTCGAACTTGTCGGGATACATGACGACGTCCGCGGCCTCCTTGGCCTTGGGGTCGACATGGGTGGTGGCGATGATCGCGCCGATGATCGGCATGAACACCAGCGCCGACAGCAGCGAGGCACACATCACCACGATCACGATGATCGGCAGATAGCTCATGAACTTGCCGATGATGCCCGGCCAGAACAGCAGGGGCACGAACGCGCCCAGCGTCGTAAAGGTGGCCGAGACCACCGGCACGAACATCTTGCGCGCTGCGAGGATAAAGGCGTCCTTCTTGGGCACGCCTTCCTGCAGCTTTCGCTCGGCATACTCCACGACCACGATCGGGTCGTCGACGAGCACGCCCACCGCCAGCACGAGGCCGAACATGATCATCATGTTGACGGTCATGCCGAGCAGCTGCACCACGAGGAACGCGATCATGAAGGAGACCGGGATCGAGGTGCCGATCATCAGCGCCGGGCGGATACCGAGGGTCGCGACGCAGGTGATCATCACCAGGGCCACGGCGGTCAGCACGGCGGCTTCGAGCGAGCGGTAGAGGCTCTTGGTCGAATCCGCCTGATCGGTGAGGAAGCTGTGGTTGAGCCCCTGCGGCCACGCC
>DATCRS010000066.1:0-5819 GCA_036568845.1 Devosia sp.
GATGCCGCCAACGCGGCCCGCCACATGCTCGAGGTCGACCCCAACAACGATCTGGCCCGGCTGCTGATCGCCGCCGAGGAACTGAAGCAGGGTGACTTCACCAGTGTGGTCAAGGGGCTCGAAGGGCAGGGTGCCGACAACTTTGCCGCCATCACCGGCTCGATTCTCCATGCCTGGGGCCTTGTCGGCCAGGGCAAGCTCGACGAAGCGCTGCAGAGCCTCGATCCCGTCGCGGCGAACGGCCTCGATGATTTCCTTGTCTTCCATCGGGCTCTGATGGCCGATGTGGCCGGCGATCACGAAAAGGCGCTGGAGTTCGTCAAGAAGGCGCACGAGGTCGACCCCTATGTCGCCCGCATCGTCGAGGCCTATGCCCGCATGCTGGGCAACGCGGGCCGCTTCAACGAGGCCGAGAAGGTGCTTGCCGGCTTCGCCAGCGAGGGCCTCACCCATCCGCTCGTTGCCGCCGTCGGCGAGGCCATTGCGGAAAAGCGTGCCCCCGGACCCTTTGCCGACGACGTTCAGAGCGGCGCCGCCGAAATGTTCCACGGCATCGGCGTGGCGCTGGCTCGCGAAGGAAACGACCAGCTGGCGCTGGTCTTCCTGCGCCTGGGGCTTTACCTCGATCCGCAGGCCGACGTCATCGCGCTCGTGCTCGGTCAGTTCCTCGATGGGGGCGGTCAGCACCAGGCAGCCAACGCCATTTACGACGCTGTTCCCGCCGGCTCGCCGATGAAGCCGTCGGCGGTCGTGCGCGTCGCCGAAAACCTCGACGCCATGGGCGATCGGCCCGAGGCCCTGCGCCGGTTGCGCAACATCGTCCAGGCCAATCCCACCGATGTCGAGGCACTTTCCGTCCTCGGCGACTTGCTCCGCACCGACAAGCAATATGCTGCCGCGGCCGAGAGCTACAGCAAGGCCATCGACGTCATTCCTGGCGACAAGCCGGGCGATTGGCGCTTCTACTACGTGCGCGGCATCGCCTACGAGCGCAACAAGGAGTGGCCCAAGGCCGAGGCCGACTTCAAGAAGGCCCTGGAACTCCGTCCCGATCAGCCGCAGGTGCTCAACTACCTGGGCTACAGCTGGGTCGACCAGGGCATGAACCTCACCGAAGCCCTCGAGATGATCGAGAAGGCCGTCGCTGCTGCCCCGAACGACGGCTACATCGTCGACAGTCTCGGCTGGGCCTTCTATCGCCTCGGGCGCTACGAGGAGGCGGTGACGACGCTGGAACAGGCCGTCATGCTCCGCCCCAACGATCCCGAGATCAACGACCATCTCGGCGACGCCTATTGGCGCGTCGGGCGCAAGCTCGAAGCCCGCTTCCAGTACAACATCGCGAGCTCGGTCGATACTGAGGGCGTGGTGAAGGAGCGTGTTGCCAAAAAGCTTGCTTCGCCCAACCAGGGTCCGCTCGACGAGCCCGAGCCGCCGCGCGAGGCAGCCGGCAAGCCCGAGGCCTCGGTGGTGAAGACGGCCTCTGGCGGAGCCGCTTCGCACGAGGCTGCCAGCCAGTCGCCCTGACCCGGCGGGGCGCACTTGCTCGCAAGCTTCCCCGTCGCCGAGACCGCGCCAGCCAAGGTCAACCTTGCGCTGCATGTCACCGGCCGCCGTCCCGACGGCTACCACGAGCTCGAAAGCCTGGTCGCTTTTGCCGACGTCGCCGACGAACTCGTCGCCACCCCGGCGCGGCGCGACAGCCTGCGCGTCACTGGTCCCTTTGCCGATGCCGCCGGCAGCGGGGACTCCAATCTCGTTGCCCGCGCCGTCGCCGCCTTCCGCGCTCGCTGGCCCGAGCGCCTGTCAGCCGGCCTCGAGATCGAGCTGCGCAAGAACCTGCCCGTCGCCGCGGGCCTGGGGGGTGGCTCTGCCGATGCTGCTGCCGCGCTTCGCCTGCTGGCATCGCTCGACGACGAACCGATTCCGCTCGCCGAGCTGCAGCAGGTAGCCCTCACGCTGGGCGCCGACGTTCCTGCCTGCCTTGTCTCCCGCCCCTGCGAGATCCGCGGTGTGGGTGAGATCATCCACCTGCTACCGAGCTTCCCCGAGCTGCATCTGGTGCTGGTCAACCCGCTGCAGCCGGTGGTCACCGCCGACGTCTTCCGGCGGCTCCAGAGCCGCGAAAACCCGCCCATGCCGCAGCTCGAACAGCCGCTCACCCGCCCCGCCCAGCTCGGCCTCTGGCTTGCCGAAACCCGCAACGACCTCGAGCCTGCCGCCATTGGCTTGCTGCCGGTCATCGGCGACCTCATCGCCCGCGTGGCGGCAGTCGACGGTTGCATGCTTTCCCGCATGTCGGGCTCCGGCGGCACCGTATTTGGTCTCTTTGCGTCGAGCGCCAAGGCCCACCACGCCGCCCACGAGCTCCGCGCCTTGTGGCCCAGTTACTGGGTCGCGGCGGCGCCGGTGATCTAGGATCGGCCAAGAGGTCGGCTTCGAGCAGGTTAACCGCGACGGGGATCGGTCACGGTCGTACGCGACCCAAAATACGTCGGAAAATGTTGACATGTCGGAAATCTCCGACATAATAGACATATGAACGCCGAACCCGTCTTTTCAGCGCTGTCGCATCCGGTCCGCCGGAAGGTCATTTCCCTGCTGCTGGCCGGATCGAAGACCGCTGGTTCCCTGGCCGAAGAGTTCGAGCTCAGCCGATCCGCTGTATCCGAACATCTTGGCATCCTCCGCCAGGCCGGCCTCGTACGCGAGGTGAAGTCGGGTCGCGAGCGCATCTATTCGCTCCATGCCGAGCCGCTCGCGCAGCTGCGCGACTGGCTGGCCCCCTACGAGACCTACTGGAAATCCAACCTCGCCAGACTGGCGCAGCAACTCGAGGACGAACAATGACCCTGCAGACCGTTACCGTCGATCAAGCCATTTCGGCCCCGCCGCAGCGCGTGTGGGAGCGCATCTCGACGCCCGCCGGCATCGCCCAGTGGTGGCGGCCGGGCAACATTGCACCGGTCCTGGGCCACGAGTTCACCATGGAAATGGGCAAGTGGGGCAACATCGCCTGCCGCATTATCGCGGTCGAACCGGGCCGCCGGCTCGCCTACACCTTCGGCGACTTCGAGCTGCACTGGACCATCACGCCTGCGGAGCGGGGCTGCACCCTAAGGCTCGAGCATCGCGGCTTCGATCTCAGCAATCCGCAGCACCAGTTCGCCTTCGAAAACATGGGCCCCGGCTGGCGCACCACCGTCCTCCCCCGCCTGGCCGCTGGGCTGCTCGAAGCCACGTGAGGGATGGGGGCAATAGCTCCGTCGCTATTGCCCCATTACACACCGTCCCATCAGGTCCGCTACGTCTTCCATGGGCCCGGTCTCGAACAGCAGCGTCCCCTGCACGTCCTTTGCGGCAATCTCGACACTGGCCACGTTCGTCAGCGTCTCCAGCAGGTCTTCAGGAGCCGGGTCCACGGTGACGATGTGGTAGATCGTCTCCGCCTTGGCGGCGAGTTCTACTTTCTGCTTGCCTTCGGGGCGCATGAGCAGCCTCACGTCTTCACCGACCTCGAACGCTCCGGGCCAGAAGAAGACTTGCACTCGTGGCAGGCTGTCGGTCTTGAGTTGATGCAGCGCCATGGCATTGAAGGGCGCAAAGTTGAACTCGACGGGCGAGCGGTTGATCGCCATGCAGGACTTGCCGAGGTCTGCAACCGTCCACTGCCCAGCACTTTCCATGAATCCGAACGCCAGTGTCGGCGTCCATGCCGCGACCAAAACTGCAATCGCGGCGAAGGACTTGCGCATCAGTAAGCCCGGCTCACGTAGAATTCGGCAATATCGCTCAACAGCGTTTTGACCTCCGATGGGGGCAACGGGGCAAGCGCCGCCCGGGCGTTGCGGACGTGCTCGTCCGCCCGCTCCACGGTCCGATCCAGGCTTTTGTGCCGGTTGAAGATGGTGATGATCTGCGCCAGCACGCCCTCGGGCGTTTCGTCCTGTCCCAGCGCAGAGGTGATGATCTCGCGCTCGGCCGGGTTGGCCTCGGCCAGTGCCAGGATCACTGGCAGCGTCATCTTGCCTTCGCGCAGGTCGTCGCCGGTATTCTTCCCCAGCGTGCCGGCCTCGCCGCGGTAGTCGAGCACGTCGTCGACGAGCTGGAAGGCGAGCCCGAGCTCCTCGCCATAGACCCGGAGCGCTTCGCGGCCCGCAGCATCGGCGCCGCCCGCCATGGCACCGACTTCCGCCGCGGCGGCAAAGAGCGTTGCGGTCTTGGCGTGGATCACCTGGTGGTACTCGTTCGGCGTCGTCGCAAGGTCCTTTGCCTTGGCGAGTTGGAAGACCTCGCCCTCGGCGATGATCGTTGCCGCCTTCGAGAGCACGCCAAGGGCGCCGAGGTCTCCAGCCTCGACCATCATCATGAAGGCCTGGCCGAGCAGGAAGTCGCCGACAAGGACGCTTGCCTGGTTGCCCCAGATCATCCGCGCCGCCGGGCGCCCTCGCCGCAGGTCGCTCTCGTCGACGACATCGTCGTGCAGCAGCGTGGCGTTGTGCATGAATTCCACGGCGGCAGCATAGTTGATCTCGGCGCCGGACCCGCGGCCGAAAAGCTGCGCCGCGGCGACCGTCAGCATCGGCCGCAGCCGCTTGCCGCCGGCTTCCATGAGGTAGCGCGCCAGCTGCGGCACCATTTCGACGTGGGACTCGGCCCGCTTGAGGATCAGCGCGTTGACGCGCTCCATGTCCGCCTGGGTGGCGGCGAGCAGCCGGTCCAGCGCTCCGGCGCCGGCCGCTTGCTTGGTCGCCACTGCTGACGAAGCTGCCATAAAATCCTCGTTTGAGCGGTGCGTCCGGGGCTCTATGATGCCCCATATCACCGGCCATTTAGGGTGCGATGTCCCTAGAACACCCCACCGATTTTGTAAAACACCAAACGACGACGCGCGACGCCTTTCTCGGCGGACGGCTCAATCTGTCGCAGCCACGCAATGGCTTTCGCGCCGGGCTCGACTCGGTGCTGCTGGGCGCGGCGGTCGACCGCGCCAGCGCCAGCCTCCTCGATCTCGGGGCAGGGGTGGGCACGGCCGGATTGGTCGCGCTGACCCTCAATCCCGCTCTGGTGACGACCCTCGCCGAGCTCGATCCAGAGGCTGCCGAACTCGCCACCCAGAACATCGTCGCCAATGGTTTCTCCGCCCGCGCCCGGGTCGCCGTTGTGGACGTCACCGCCCCCGGCCTGCAGCGCGTCGAAGCCGGCCTGGCGCCCGATCTCTTCACCTCGGTCATTGCCAACCCACCCTTCTTCGACCCGGCCCGCGGCAGCGCGCCGTCCGCCGAGCGCAGCGCCGCCCGGCATATGACGCCGGAAACGCTCGATCTCTGGATCCGTACCGCCGCTTCGACAGCTGCGCCTGGGGGGGAGGTGATCTTCATCTACCCCGCCGAGGGCCTGCCGCCGCTTCTCGCCGGCTTTTCCTCCCGCTTCGGCGGCGTCACCGTGTTGCCACTGGTGCCGCGCGAGGGCGATGCGGCGAGCCGCGTGCTGATCCGGGGCATCAAGGGCTCGCGCGCGCCGACACGTCTGCTTGCCTCACGCGTCCTTCACGAGCCGGATGGTCGCGGCTTCGTGCCGGCCTTCGATGCCATCTTCCGCGGCACCGGCCGGCTCGACTGGTAATTTCCCGCGTCCCCACCTAAATCCAGTCGGCGCTGTCTTCGGGAGGTTCGATGGCAAACCGGTTCGCCCTCTGGTTCATGCGGCTCTTCGGCAGGGGCCCGGCGGTCGTCCCCGTGGTGCGGCTGCATGGTGTCATCGCCGCCGACCAGCGTCCGGGGAGGCTGAATCTCGCCGGCGTCGCACCGCTTCTGCGG
>DATCRS010000067.1:0-3502 GCA_036568845.1 Devosia sp.
TCCGGGAAAGCCCGTGCCGATGGCGAGCGCCACCGCCACGCTCGAATATCGCGGCCAGGCCGACGTCTTCGACGAGCTCGGCGCCGATGACGCCCGCCGGCTCTACGGCTTCCTCTGCGAACGCAATCTCATCGACGACGATCCGGGCTCAAAGCCCGAACCCGCGCCCGCGGCAACCCCGTTGGAAGCGACCGAGATCGTCCGCGTCGAAAGGCCCGGCCTCCTCGCCTACCGCGTCGACCTTGGTGAACAGGTCAAGAAGGGCCAGCCCATCGCCGACCTGATCGCGCTCGACGGCCCCGAAGCCTTCATGGCCCGCACTCCGATCCTCGCCGGCACCCACGGGTTCATCTTGAGCCGCGCCCGCAGCAAGTACGTGCCCCGCGGCGCCGGCATCGCCAAGATCGTCGGCACCGTCCCGCTGCCCGGGCGCAAGGGTTATCTGATGGAGGATTGAGGGCCCGGCGCTTGCGGCAAGATGGGTCCTCGGGTCAAGCCCGAGGATGACGGTGGCTGGGGTGAGAATGGTGCATAGCCGAGAGTCCTAGTCTGGGCTCAATCTTTCCACAGACGCCGTCATCCTCGGGCTTGACCCGAGGACCCATAGTCCCCCGCGCACGAACCCGACGCTTACGCCCCCAGCCCATACGTGCTATGCTCCAGCGCCGTCATCACGCCGCGAAGCTCCGCAAGGCCCTTCAGCCGGCCGATCGTCGGATAGCCCGGTTGCGAGCGGCGGTTGAGGTCGTCGACGATGTCCTGCCCGTGGTCGGGGCGCATCGGGATCTGCCAATCGGCGCGGCCTTCCGCCTTGCGCCGCCGCTCCTCCGAGACGATCGCCGCGATCAGCGCCACCATGTCGGTGTCGCCGCCCAGGTGCTCGGCCTCGAAGAACGAGCTGACCAGGTCCGACGTGTCCTTCTTGACGTTGCGCAGGTGGATGAAGTGCACCTTGGCCCCGAACTCCCGCATGATCGCCGGCAGGTCATTGTCCGGCCGCGCGCCCAGCGAACCCGAGCAGAGCGTCATGCCGTTGGCCGGGCTCGGGACCGCATCGAGGATAGTGCGATAGTCGTCGGCCGTCGACATGATGCGGGGGAGTCCCAGCAGCGCGAACGGCGGATCGTCTGGGTGGCAGCAGAGTCGGAGGCCCAGCTCTTCCGCTACCGGCACGACTTCGGAGAGGAAGTCGATAAAGTGCTTGCGCAACTGGTCTGCCGAGATGTGGCCATATTCATCGAGATGGGCGCGCACATCGTCGAGCGTCATGCTCTCGGTCGAACCCGGGAGCCCCATGGTGACGTTGCGCGCTAGCTGCTTCCTGCCGGCCTCGTCCAGCGCCGCGAAGCGGCGGGCCGCCTCCTCGACGATTCCCGGCGAGAACGACTCCGCCGCCCCGGGCCGCTTGAGGATGTGGATGTCGAACGCCGCGAAATCGTTGATGTCGAACCGCATGCACGAGGCGCCATTGGGCAGCTGCCAGCGCAGCGCCGTGCGCGTCCAGTCGAGCACCGGCATGAAGTTGTAGCAGATGACCTCGATGCCGGCCGCGGCAACGTTCCTGAGGCTCGCCTTGTAGTTGGCGATGTGCTCGCGCCAAGGACCCTTCTGTTTCTTGATGTCTTCGGAAACTGGCAGGCTCTCGATCACGTCCCACTCGATGCCGGAGGGCGAGCCGTCCTTGCGGCGGCGCACCAGCTCCTGGCGCTTGGCAATCTCCTCGGGCGTCCAGACCACGCCGTTGGGCACATGATGCAGGGCGCTGACCACGCCCTCGGCGCCGGCCTGCACGATGTCGTCGATCGAGGCGAGATCAGCCGGACCGAACCAGCGCCAGGTTTGCTTCATCGAAAAACTCACTCCAGTAGGGCTCGGCCGCGGGTGGGAACGGTGGCGGCGGAGGGACGACGCGCACGCGCCGCATTGACGCCGGCGCCGCAATCGGTTGCACTCTGGTATGGTAGTCACCCGAGCGTCAAGATGAGTTTGGATCCCTCGACCCTGCGCCAGAGCGGCGAGCCACAGCCCACCCGCGGCAACCGCGTCTTCGACGCCATCAAGCAGGCCATCGTGCAGTTGCAGCTACGGCCGGGGCATCTGCTCAGCGAGGCCGAAGTGGCCCGGCAGGTCGGTGTCTCACGCCAGCCGGTGCGCGAGGCCTTCATCAAGCTGGCCGAGGTGGGGCTGGTCGAGGTGCGCCCACAACGTGGCACCTTCGTCAAGCTCATCTCCAAGCGCGAGGTGGAAAACGTCCGCTTCATCCGCGAGGCCATCGAGATCGCCGTGGCCGAAAAGGCGGCCATGGAGGCACGCCCGGAGCACGTCGCCGTCCTCCGCCGCATCATCGAGGCGCAAAAGCAGATCGCGGCCCAAGGCGACCATGCCGGTTTCCTGCGACTCGATGAGGCGTTTCACGAAGCCCTAGCACGCTCGGCCGCCTGCGACCACGCCTGGCGGGTGGTGGAAAGCCTCAAGGCCCAGATGGACCGCGTCCGCTTCCTCTCGATGCCCGACGCCACCCCAATCGAAACCCTGATCGCCCAGCACACAGCCATCGTCGATGCGATCGAGGCGCACTCCCCCCACGCCGCAGAAGCCGCGGTGCGCGCCCACCTCGGCGAAATCCTGACGTCCCTGCCGCGCCTGGCCGCCGAGCATCCGGAGCTGTTCGCGGAGTAGGCATGTAGCACGCCTCGTCCCTCGACAAGCTCAGGATGAGGCTACTTGAATGCCCGTGAGGGCCTCATGGCGAGCTTGTCGAACCATGAGGCCCGGAATCCTGCGCCCTACCCCATCGCCTCCGTCAAGATGGCCCGATAGTCCCCCGGGCTCGGTTCGCGCGGGTTGGTGGCGTGGCTGTGGTCCACCAGGGCGCGCTCGATCACCCAGTCGAAATGTGCTGGCGTGACGCCGAGCTCGGCCAGGCCCTTCGGGATACCCAGCCGGCGATTGAGCGCATCGAGTTCGTCGGCCAGCATGGCCTCGTGCGGCAAGCCCATGGCGAGCTTCAGCCGGTCTAGCTTGTCGCGGATCTCCACCGCGTTGAAGCGGACGATGAGCGGCATCAGAATGGCGTTGAGCGTGCCGTGATGGAGCTTGAGGTCCTTCAACCCGCCGAGCGCATGGCTGAGCGAATGCACGGCGCCCAGGCCCTTCTGGAAGGCGAGGCCACCCATCACCGCGCCCATCATCATTTCGGTCCGCGCCGCGACGTCCTTGCCGTCGTGAACTGCGGTTTCGATGTTGCGCCAGATGCGTCCTGCCCCGTCGAGTGCAATCGCGTCAGCGGGCGGGTTGAGCCGCGGCGACGAGAACGTCTCGATGCAGTGGCTCAAGGCATCGAGGCCGGTCGCGGCCGTCAGCATCGGCGGCAGGCCGAGCGTCAGCTCGGGGTCGCAGATGGCGCGCTTGGGGATGAGGTGCGGCGAAATGATGCCGAGCTTGCGGCCGTCGTCGAGCGTTAGCAGCGCCGCCCGCCCCACTTCCGCACCGGTGCCGGCGG
>DATCRS010000068.1:0-19178 GCA_036568845.1 Devosia sp.
GGCTGGGACGATGAGCAGATCATCGAGATAGCCGAGAACAGGAATGAAGTCGGGGATCAGATCGATCGGAGAGAGCGCGTAGGCCGCCACTGCTCCCGCGAGCGCCTTGGCGTACCACGGCACGCGCGGATCGCGTGCCGCCAGCCAGAGCACCAGCACGTCGCGCTTGAGAACATTGGCCCACGTCCTGAGGGCGGATTGCCAGCCGGCCACAGGCCGCAGCTAGTGCCCGAGCGCCTTGACGATGTCCTCGGTCATCTTCTTGGCGTCGCCGAAGAGCATCATCGTGTTGTCGCGGAAGAAGAGCTCGTTTTGCACACCGGCATAGCCCGCCGCCATGCCGCGCTTGACGAACAGCACCGTGCCCGCGTCCTCGACGTTGAGCACCGGCATGCCGTAGATCGGCGAAGTCTTGTCGGTCTTGGCCGCCGGGTTGGTCACGTCGTTGGCGCCGATCACATAGGCGACGTCGGTCTGCGCAAACTCCGAGTTGATGTCGTCGAGCTCGAACACTTCGTCATAGGGCACGTTGGCCTCGGCGAGCAGCACGTTCATGTGCCCCGGCATGCGGCCGGCGACCGGATGGATGGCGTATTTCACCTCGACGCCAGCCGCCTTGAGCAGGTCCGCCATTTCGCGCAGGGCATGCTGCGCCTGCGCCACCGCCATGCCATAGCCGGGGACGATGATGACCTTGGATGCGTTCTTCATCAGATAGGCCGCGTCGTCCGCCGCGCCCTGCTTGACCGGCCGCGTCTCCTCCTCGCCCGAGCCGGCCGTGGCCGAGTCGCCGCCGAACCCGCCCAGGATCACGGAGATGAAGCTGCGGTTCATCGCCTTGCACATGATGTAGCTGAGGATGGCGCCAGACGAGCCAACCAGCGCGCCGGTGATGATCAGCGCCGTGTTGCCCAGCGTGAAGCCGATGCCGGCTGCCGCCCAGCCCGAATAGGAGTTGAGCATCGAGACGACCACCGGCATATCGGCGCCGCCGATGGGGATGATCATCAGCCCGCCCAGCACCAACGCCAGGATGGTGATGAGCCAGAACCACAGCGGATCGGCGGTTACCGCGAACATCCAGATGAAGCCGATCAGCACGAGGCCGAGGACGATGTGGATGGCGTGCCGTGCCGGCAGGATGATCGGCTTGCCGCTCATATTGCCGTTGAGCTTGGCAAAGGCGATCACCGAGCCGGTGAAGGTGAAGGCGCCGATGGCGACGCCGATGCTCATTTCGATGATGGCCTGGAGGTGGATGTGACCGGGCTCGCCGATGCCGAACGCTTGCGGGGCGTAAAGCGCCGCGGCGGCCACGAACACGGCCGCGAGGCCCACCAGCGAGTGGAACGCGGCGACCAGTTGCGGCATGTCGGTCATCTTGACCGTCCGCGCCATATAGGCGCCGATGCCACCGCCGATGCCGAGGCCGGCGATGATCAGCACCCAGCTCACCCAGTCGGAGACCCCCGCCACCAGGAGCGTGGTGACGATGGCGATCGCCATGCCCACCATGCCCCACATGTTGCCGCTGCGCGCCGAGGCGGGGCTGGAAAGGCCGCGCAGCGCCAGGATGAACAGCACGCCCGAGGCGAGATAGAGCAGAGCGGCGATATCGGCGGAAATCATGGTGCCCCCGTCAGTCGGCGCTGCGCGCCCGGATCAACAGACCGGCGGTGACCAACACCGCCGCCAGAAAGAACGCGGCCCCGGCCGCTATGAACATGGTCCGACCGGCGCATGCCTATTGCGTCACCGGCTCGATGGTCCCTTGCGGGAACTCGATTTCGGCGAATGCCGGGTACACTTCCTTGAGGATCTGCACCTGCTGCGCGTCGTCGATACGGACGAGGTACCAGGTCTCGCCATCGAGCAGAGCAAGGGTCGAGGTGGTGGACTTCATCTTGCCGCCCTGCTCGCCCAGGTCGATCACCGACTCGGTGGGCACGAGGCCGTAGATGATGCCGCCATCGAGGGTGACGAACTCGACGCCCTCGAGCTCCATGCTGAAAGACTCGAACTTCAGGGTCTTCAGCGCCTCGTCCATCTGCTGCTGCGTCGCTTCGATCAGCTGCTCGACGGTGACGCTGAACATGGCGGCAACCTTTTCGAGCACCGGTGGCGGCACGACGCTCATGACCTCTTCCATGTCATTGGCGCGCATGGCGGTGTCGAAGCTCGCGATCCGCTCGCTGAGCGCCTGATGCTGCGCATCCGAAATGCCCTGCGCGAGTGCAGGTGCGGCCAGCGCCAGAACGACGGCGAAGGCTGCCGCGATGCGGCTGATGAAGGCCATTCCGTCAGCCCTTCTTCTTGTACATCGCCAGCATGCGCTGGGTGACGAGGAAGCCGCCGAAGATATTGACGCTGGCGAACACCAGCGCAATGAAGCCGAAGAGCTTGCTGACCCAGTCGCTGTCGGCAGCGAGCGATACGCCAACGGCCAGCAGCGCGCCGACCACGATGACCGACGAGATGGCGTTGGTAACGCTCATCAGCGGCGTATGCAGTGCCGGCGTCACCGACCAGACCACGAAATAGCCCACGAAGATCGCCAGAACGAAGATGGCGAGCCGGAAGGTGAAGGGATCGATGGCGCCCGAGGTGGTGGCGCTCAGCGCCGCGGAAACGGCATCGAGGGCGGGTTCGATTGTGGTGTCCATTTATGCGGTCCCCTTGGGCGTCTTCGCGGCTGCGGGCTTGGGCTTTTTCGCCACCGTCTTGCTGGCGGCGCCAGTCTTGGCTGGTGCAGTCGCCTTGGCGGCAGCCTTTGGCGGAGCGGGTGTCGCCTTGGCGGCAGCCGGAGCCTTGCCGGTCGCGCCCGTCTTCGCCGCGGCCCTGGCCTTCGTCGGCTTGTCGGCCGCCGGAGCAGAGACCACAGCGGCCGGTAGCGTCCCCTCGAACTTGATGTTGGGATGGACGATCTTGCCGTCGCGGGTGAGCACGGTTGCCTTCACCAGCTCGTCGTCCCAGTTGACCGCAAAGGCCTTGGTCTTCTTGTCGAAGAAAATCTCGAGGAACGAGACGAGGTTGCGCGCATAGAGCTGGCTCGCCGAAGTGGCAAGCCGGCCGGCGACATTGGTGTAACCGATGATGGTGACGCCGTTGGCGGTGGTGATCACCTGCCCCGGCTGCGTCAGTTCGACATTGCCGCCGCGTTCGGCCGCGAGGTCGACGATCACCGAACCCGGCGCCATCGACTCGACCATGGCTTTCGAGACCAACTTCGGCGCCGGCCGGCCCGGGATCAGCGCCGTGGTGATGACGATGTCCTGTTTGGAGATGTGCCCGGCGACCAGTTCGGCCTGCGCTGCCTGCTCGTCCTTGGTGAGCTCGCGCGCATAGCCACCGGTACCGGAGGCATCCTTCAGCGCGTCGGTCATGATGAACTTGCCGCCCAGCGATTCAACCTGCTCGGCCGCCGCGGCGCGCACGTCGGTGGCGGTCACCACCGCGCCGAGACGCTTGGCGGTCGCGATGGCCTGGAGGCCAGCCACGCCTGCGCCCATCACGAAGGCCTTGGCCGGACGCACCGTGCCCGCCGCCGTCATCATCATCGGCATGGCGCGATCGAAATGCACCGCCGCATCGATCACCGCCTGGTAGCCGGCGAGATTGGCCTGCGAGGAGAGAATGTCCATCACCTGCGCCCGGGTGATGCGCGGCATGAACTCCATCGCGATCGCCGTAACGCCGGCAGCGGCGAGCTCGGCAATCTCGCCTTCGTTGCCATAGGGGTCCATGGCGGCGATCACCATCGCGCCCTTGTTGACCCCCTTGAGGTCGTCGGCCCTGGGACGCCGCACCGCCAGTACGATATCGGCACCTTTGAGGACCGCATCGGCCTTGCCGACCACAGCACCGGCCGCCTTGTAGTCGGCATCCGGGAAGCGCGCCTTCTCGCCGGCGCCCGCTTCGATAGCGACCTCGGCGCCGAGCCCGATCAGCTTACCGACGCTTTCCGGGGTTGTGGCGACCCGGGTTTCCCCTTCGCTGCGCTCGCGCACGACTGCAATCTTCATCGAGGTCTCCTGATCGAACCCGACGCTTGGCGTCGGCACCGGGCGCCTGCCCCGGAAACGAAAAACCCGCCGCTAGGCGCGACGGGTTCCCATGACGGCTCCAGCGACACCCCCGATTGGCAGGAGCGCCAGCAACGCCCACCCGATCAAGGGTGAGTGCCCCTCGATGAAGGCGTAGAGCGCGAGGCAGATGATGGCGCAGGCCACTATTCCCCACTTCACGAAGCTGACGAAGCCCTCCCAAGTGGCGTCATGCTGGGCATAGTCCATCGCCGGCGGGAGTTCATCCTGGGTGGCAGCTTTGGCGGGTTTCTTGGCCATCAAGTCCTCTGGCAGAATAAGTCTCAGTTCGGATCGGTCGCTTCCAGCTCGCCGATCAGCCTCTCGATCATCGAGAGACCCAGCGACCAGAAGCCGGGATCGCGCGCATCAAGCCCGAAGGGCTTCAAGAGCTCGGAATGATGCTTGCTGCCCCCAGCCTTGAGGAGTTCGAAATAACGCTCGGCAAACCCCTCACTGGCCTTCTCATACTGTGCATAGAGCGAGTTCACAAGACAGTCGCCGAAGGCATACGCATAGACGTAGAACGGCGAGTGGATGAAGTGCGGGATGTAGCTCCAGAACACCTCGTAGCCGTCGTTGAGCTTGATCGCCGGCCCCAGTGATTCCCGGCTGACCTCGAGCCAGATCTCGCCCAGCTGCTCGGTGGTGAGTTCGCCTTCCTTGCGCGCGGTATGGACCTTGCGCTCGAAGGTGTAGAAGGCGATCTGCCGCACCACGGTGTTGAGCATGTCCTCGACCTTGCTCGAGAGCATGGCGAAGCGCTGCTTCTTGTCGGTGGTCTTTTCCAGCATCGAGCGGAAGGTCAGCATCTCGCCGAAGACCGACGCGGTTTCGGCTAGCGTCAGCGGCGTCGGCGCCATGAGCGCCCCTTGCGGACCGGCCAGCACCTGGTGCACGCCATGCCCGAGCTCGTGCGCAAGCGTCATCACGTCGCGCACCTTGCCCAGGTAGTTGAGCATCAGGTAGGGGTGAGCGCTCGGTACCGTCGGATGCGCAAAGGCGCCCGGCGACTTGCCTTCCTTGACCGGTGCATCGATCCAGCCCTTGGCAAAGAACGGCTCGGCGACCTCGGCGAGTTTCGGCGAAAACCGGCCATAGGCCTCCATCACTGTCGACTTGGCCGTTTCCCAGTCGAAGAAGCGCTCGTCGCTCGACGGCAGCGGCGCGTTGCGGTCCCAGGCATTGAGCTGGTCCTTGCCGAACCACTTGGCCTTCATCTTGTAGTAGCGGTGAGAAAGGCGAGGATAGGCGTCGCGCACCGCCTTCTCCAGCGCATCCACCACCTCGCGCTCGACCGAATTCTCGAGGTGCCGGCTGTCGGCGATGTCCTTGAACCCGTGCCAGCGGTCCGAGATTTCCTTGTCCTTGGCCAGCACGTTGGTGATGTGGGTGAAGAGCCGCCCATTCCTCGCCAGCGTCTTCGAGAGGCCGCCGAACGCCGCCTCGCGCTTGCTCTCATCGCGGTCGGACAACAGGTTCAGCGTCGCCTCGAGCCCCAGTTCCTCGCCGTCCACATCGAACTTGAGCACGGCCATGGTCTCGTCGAACAGCCGGTTCCACGCCTGCGCGCCGGTCACCGACTTCTCGTGGAACAGCTCCTCTGTCTTCTCGTCGAGCTGGTACGGTTTTGCCTTCCGCACCTCGTCGAACCACGGTTTGTAGTGGGCCAGCGCCGGATCCGACGCAAAGGCGTCGTTCATTATGCGTTCATCAATGCGGTTAAGTTCGAGCGAAAAGAAGATGAGGCCGGTGGAGAGATCGGTAAGCGCCTGGCTGGTGTCGCCCAGGAACTTCACCTTGTCGGGCTCCTGCGTATTCCGCACATATTGCAGGAAGGCATAGGAGCCGATCTTGCCGGTAAGGTCGTTCAGCGCCTCCAGCCGCTTGATCGCATTGCGCAACCCGCCCGACTTGGCGAGTCCTTCGAGCTTGCCCTTGTAGTCCGCCTCGAACGCCTTGGCCTCCTGACGCGCCCGCTCAAGATCTGACTTGAGCTCGGCCGAGTCATTGCCCGGATAGAGATCGGAAAGGTCCCAGACCGGCAGCGCCCCCAACGACTTATCCGCCTTCACCGCCTCAGCCATCCGCATCTCTCCTGCATTTCGCGGCGCGACCTTAGTGACCTCGATTGGCAATGCCAAGCCGAGCTGTGGTAGGCTGCGGCTATCGAAGGAGTTGGCTATGCCGTCAGCCAGGCTGAAGACCATCGAGGTCGACGCAGAAATCGCCGAAAAGCTCGAGCAAATGGCCTCCGAGCAGAACCGCCCCCCACGCGATCTCTTCGACGAAGCTCTCGGCACCTATCTGGACCGCCGCGAACTCATCCGCGAGCTGGATGAGCGCATGGAGGAGTTTGACCGCACTGGTCTGCACGTGACCGGCGATGAAGCCCACGAGTGGCTGACCAAGCTCGCAAGAGGCGAAAGGCCCCCGTTGCCAACGGCACACAAATAGATGCGCAACGTCGACTGGTCGCCGAGGGCCCTGGCCGACATCGAACGTCTCGACGGGTTCCTGCGCGCCAAGAACCCTAGTGCCGCAGAGAGAGCCACAATCGCCATACGCGACGCGGCCGAAGGTCTCGGCCTGTTCCCTGAGCGCGGGCGGCCGTTGGGAGGTGTGCACCAGGGTTTCCGGGAACTTTTGGTCGAGTTCGGCTCGAGTGGTTACGCGATCCTTTACCATCCACGTACCGGTCGGCCGATTATCGTTGCCATCAAGCACTTCCGCGAAGAGGGCTACTCCTAGCGCCGATCCGCTAGCCTTAATCGCCTCTTAACCCCCTCTCCCCATGCTGCTTCAAAACGGCACAGCACGATTCGGGAACGCAGTCTCGGCTCGCGCAACGACAACAGTTTGGGGAATAATGACGCGCGTCCTTATCGTCGACGATGATCCGGTGCAGCTCCGCCTCACGGCCGAGGTGGCCAACCGCGCCGGCTTCGCGCCGGTGACGGCGACCGGCGGCCGGCAGGCGCTCGATCTGCTGCGCGCCGACCCCGGCATCGGCGCCATGGTGCTAGACCTCGTCATGCCCGATTTCGACGGCATGGGCGTGATGGAAGCCATGGCGCGCGAGAACATCGCCACCCCGGTTATCGTACAGACCGCGCACTCCTCGCTCGAAACCGTCGTCACTGCCATGCGCCATGGCGCAGCGGACTTCTTCGTCAAGCCGGTTGCGCCGGAGCGGCTGATCATCTCGCTCCGCAACGCGCTGAAGCTGGAGGAACTGGAGACCCTCGTCCGGACCGATCGCAACCGGCGCTCGGGCACCCTCGGCGTCTCCGACATCCTCACCCGCTCACCCGTGATGGACCGGGTGATCTCACTTTGCGGCAAGGCGGCCCGCACTCCCATTCCCGTGCTGATCGAGGGCGAGACCGGTGTCGGCAAGGAGCTGATCGCCCGGGTAATCCAGGGCACCTCCGACCGCGCCGGAAAGCCGTTCATCACCGTCAACTGCGGCGCCATCCCCGCCAATCTCGTCGAATCGATCCTCTTCGGCCACCGCAAGGGCGCCTTCACCGGCGCGGTCGCCGATCAGGCCGGCAAGTTCGCCGAAGCCCATAGCGGCACCATCTTCCTCGACGAAGTCGGCGAGCTGCCGCTCGAAACCCAGGTCAAGCTCCTGCGCGTCATCCAGGAAGGCGAGATCGAGCCGATCGGCGCGACGCGGCCCGAACGGGTCAATGTCCGCATCATCTCGGCCACCAACCGGCGGCTCCTCAATCTCGCCAAGTCCGGTGCCTTCCGCGAGGACCTCTACTACCGGCTCAACGTCTTCCCGATCTATGTGCCGCCGCTGCGCGAACGCACTGAAGACATCGGCCTGCTGGTCAACCACTTCATCGCCCGGCTGTCCGCCGAAACCGGCAAGCGCGTGGTCGGGATATCGCCGCCGGCGCTGGAACTGCTGAAAGGCTACAGCTGGCCGGGCAACATCCGGCAGCTCGAAAATGCGGTCTACCGTGCCGTCGTTCTCTGCGACGGCGCCTATCTCGAAACTGCCGACTTCCCCCAGATCGTCGCCCAGACTGCCGGCCGCGCTGACGCGCTGAGACTGACGGAAAGCCTGCCGGTGCCTTCAGCGCCTGTTCATATCGACCAGGCCAGTGTGCGTATCCGTGAAGCGGATAAAGGGGAGGCGATTCCGGACCGTTTTCTCGATGCCAGGGGCGAAGTCACGGCGCTCGCCGATCTCGAGCGCGATCTCATCGCTTTTGCCTTGAAGCACTACGGCGGCCGCATGTCGCGCGTCGCCCGTGCACTGGGGATCGGGCGCTCGACGCTCTATCGCAAACTCCGGGAATACGGACTCGACGAAGGCGTTGAGAGCGAAGCGGCCTGAGGCTTTCCGTTGCAGCCGGGCCACAGACCTTTCTCACAAATTCGTGTGGAATTGTCAGTCTTAAGGTTTGTGGGATAAGCAAAACCCATACTTTGGGTCGAGCAGCGCATCGAGCCTCCCCTCGATGGCGTATCCCCGCGAAGAGCCCGTTGGGCACGGAGACTTTATGCGTAGGTTGATGGCATCCCTGCTGGCCGGCGTCGTCCTTTTCGGCGTTTCGGGTCCTGTTCTCGCACAGGAAGTCGTCAAGGTCGCCGGCATCGATGCGACGCGCATCGTCATTGCACCGCCGCAGACCGAGCTCGCGCGCATCATCAAATCGGGGCTTTCCGCCGCCTACCAGTCCGCGCCCCGGGACACCCGCGCCTACGCCCAGGCACAAAAGCTCTACTTCTTCTACGGCGCCCGTCATTTCGAGCCGCTCTGGCTCGAAGAGGGTGAGAACGGTAAGGTGACCTTCGCCCCGTCCGCTGCAAAGATCATCGACATCTTCAAGGCATCGGCCGCCGAGGGCATGCGCCCGTCGGACTACCTGACCCCTGATCTCGACCTCGACGCCGCCGGCACCGATCCGGCCAAGCTCGCGGCGGTGGAGACAGCGTTTTCCGCCGCGGCGGTGAAGTACGCCCAGGACATCTATGGCGGCCGCATCGCTCCGACAGACATCAACAAGACCTGGACGATCACGCCCAAGCGCATCAACGAAGCCGAGATGCTGGTGAAGCTGGCTTCCACCGACGCGCCTGAAGACATCCTTGCCGCGCTGGAGCCGAAGCATCCCGAGTTCCACCGTCTGAAGGAAGCGCTCGCGAAATTCGACAGCGACGCGACGATCGACCAGGTCGAGATCCCCGAAGGAAAGACGCTGAAGCCCGGCATGACCGATGAGCGCGTGCCACTTCTGCGCCAGCGTCTCGGTGTCGCCGAGCCGGACGTGCCGGAGACCGCCGGCGCAGCCGCAGCGCCAGACCTCACCTATGACGAGACCCTCGTCGCGGCGGTCAAGACCTTCCAGGAAAGCCTCGACCTTACCCCCGATGGCATTGCCGGCCCGGCCACCATTGCGGCGCTCAACGGCGGCATGGCCGCGAGCAAGGACGACATCATCGCCAACATGGAACGCTGGCGCTGGGAGCCCGAGGATTTCGGCAAGTTCCACGTCTTCGTAAACCTGCCCGAGTTCCGCCTGCGGATCATGGAAGACGGGGTGGAGAAATACACCACTCGCGTCGTCGTCGGCACGCCCAAGAACCAGACGCCGGTGTTCTCCGACGAGATCGAGCACATCGTCGTCAACCCGTACTGGAACGTGCCCGCCTCGATCAAAGCCAACGAGATCCGGCCGCACCTCCTCGCCAATCCCTACTATCTCGACGGGCAGAACATGGAGATGCTGTCGGGTGGCCGAGTGGTGAACGCCGCCGCCATCGACTGGAGCTCGACCAATATCGGCAATTTCCACATCCGCCAGAAGCCGGGCGCGGGAAATGCGCTGGGCCGTGTGAAATTCCTCTTCCCCAACCAGCACGACATCTATCTGCACGATACGCCGTCCAAGTCGCTCTTCGCCCGCTCCTACCGGGCCTACAGCCACGGCTGCGTGCGCGTCGAGAACCCGATGGAATTTGCCGGCGCGTTGACTCAGCACGAGCCTCGCATCTCGCAAGCCTCGCTCGAGGAGATGTTCGGCCCGCGCGAGCAATGGGTGAACGTCGAGCACAAGATCCCCGTGCACCTCACCTACTTCACGCTGCGGGTCGATGAGGATGGGACCATCCGCTCCTTTGGCGACGTCTATGGCGCCAACAAGAAGCTCATCGAACTCCTGAACCAGTAGACTCTGGCCAGCGCCGCTGCGGCCCGGTTATGCACAGCCGGCCGAAAATCCAAGCATTTACCCGTGCTTAGGAATTTGGCCTTGGTTCAGCCGCGATTTTTGCCTAAAACCTTGCGCTGAGGGTGGCCGGAGACGGGCGCCGAAGGAAATGTTAGCGTTAATGGACTGTAATGGTCTTGGCGCTACTTTTCCTACTCCGGTTGTGTTGCAAGGGCTTGGGGCGTGCTGGGGACACCAATTTCGAATTGGCAACGGCTGTTGCGGCTCTGTTTTGCCGTCATTGTCGCGCTGACTGCCATTCTGCCCACCACCACCGTTTCGGTTTCTGCTGCCCGCGGCGGCGATCGCACCCTTTACCTGCATCACACCCACACCGGCGAAACCGGCCAGTTCACCTTCCGGCGCAATGGGCAATACGACACCAAGGTGCTGCAGCAGCTCAACGTCTTCCTGGCTGACTGGCGCACCAAAGAGCCCACCAAGATGGACCCGGCGCTCTTTGACCTGCTCTGGACAGTCTACCAGGAAGTCGGCGCCACCCAGCCGATCAACATCGTCTCCTCCTATCGCTCGCCCAAGACCAACCAGATGCTGCGCGCCAAGTCCTCCGGCGTCGCCGAAAACTCGCAGCATATGAAGGGCAAGGCGATCGACTTCTACATTCCGGGCGTGAAGCTCTCGGTGCTGCGCGAGACGGTGATGAAGCACCAGGTCGGCGGCATCGGCTATTATCCCACCTCCGGCAGTCCCTTCGTTCACGCCGATACCGGTTCGGTGCGCGCCTGGCCGCGTATGACGCGGGCGCAGCTCAAGAAGGTCTTCCCGGACGGCAAGACCCTGCACCTCCCGACCGACGGCAAGCCGCTCTCTTCTTCCGGCCGCGCCTATGCCGAGGCCGAATGGAAGAAATGCCGCATGGTGCCCTGCAACGGCGCTGTCATTACTGGCGCGCCGACCATCATGGTGGCCGACGAAGGCGGGAGCCTTCAGACCATCCCCGACAGCGTCGCGCCCTTCCCGATGCAGCGCCCGAGCCGCCTCTATGGCGAGGATGCCGGCATCATGTTTGCGGCGCTCTCCGAGCCGACGCAGCGCACGGTTTCGACCATCGACATTGCGCCGACCCCACTTTCCCGTCCCTCCGACTTCGGCACCCGCATGGTCGTCGCCGGTCTCGAGGCGCCGGTCCCGGCTGCCCGGCCCAGCCGGCTGGGCAATGCCGATGGGTCGGTTGCTCTTGCCGCCATCGACAACACGGTGCCCAAGCCGCGCGTGCTGATGACACCAAAGTCCGAGGTTGTCGCTGCCTACGCCCCCGGCAATGCGACGCTCAAGGCGCTGATCGAAGGGGGCGGCGAGACCCCACTGAGCAACGGCCTGAAGCCCGGCGTCGACGCGCAGATCGTCACCGCCTCGCTGGGCGGCTCCGAGGACGCCCTGGCCGGCCTGTTCGCCCAGACCTTCAGCGCGGTCAGCGGCTCGTCTTCCGCAACGGCCGCAGCCGCGGTCCGTGCGGCGGTGGCGGATCGCCAGCCCATTGCAAGCATCAAGGCGCGCAACACCGAGCTGGTGGCGCCGGAAATCGATCACGTCAACGAGACGCTGACCATGCCGGTGCTGATGTCGAACGGGCATTTCGCCGAGCTTTACGAGGCCGAAGGTTACCTCGACAAGGAAGCCGAGCTCGGTCCGCTGGCCGGCCGCATGGCCTTCCTGCCCGATTTCGGCCAGCCGCTCGATTACGATCAATTTGTGACCAACGCGCCGCTGCTTGTTGCCGCACGCTAGGTCTTTCCATTGCATTGCCGGATTGTTCTCTCTAAGTCAGGGAGAACAATGAAGGCCGGCAAGGCAAACGCGTGTCCGAGAAGCCGCTTACTCCTCTGCTCGACAAGACCCAGTCGCCCGATGACCTCAAGGCCCTGAGCCGCGAGGAATTGCGCACTGTTGCCGACGAGCTGCGCGCCGAGATCATCGACGCCGTGTCCGTCACTGGTGGCCACCTCGGTGCGGGGCTCGGCGTCATTGAGCTGACCGTCGCGCTCCACGCCGTCTTCGACACCCCCAACGACCGCCTGATCTGGGACGTCGGCCACCAGGCCTATCCGCATAAGGTGCTGACTGGCCGCCGCGACCGCATCCGCACGCTGCGGCAGAAGGACGGACTGTCCGGCTTCACGCGGCGGGCTGAGAGCCGTTTCGATCCGTTCGGTGCCGGCCACTCTTCGACGTCGATCTCAGCCGGTCTCGGCATGGCGGTGGCCTCGAACCTAAAGGGAGAGCATCGCAACGTCGTTGCAGTGATCGGCGACGGCGCGATGTCGGCGGGCATGGCCTACGAGGCGATGAACAATGCCGGCGCCATGGACGCGCGGCTGATCGTCATCCTCAACGACAACGACATGTCGATCGCGCCGCCCACCGGCGCCCTTCGCTCCTATCTCGCCAAGCTGGTCTCGGGCCCGTTCTATCGCGGCTTCCGCGACACGGCGAAGTCGATCACCGGCAAGATGCCGCGGCTGATCCACGAGACGGCGCGGAAGACCGAAGAATTCGCCCGCTCGTTCTTCACCGGCGGCACCCTGTTCGAGGAGCTGGGCTTCTTCTATGTCGGCCCCATCGACGGCCACAATCTCAACGACCTGCTCGACGTGCTGCAGAACGTCCGCGACGCCGAATCCGGCCCGGTGCTGATCCACGTCGTCACCAAGAAGGGCAAGGGCTATGAGCCGGCCGAGTCCTCCGCCGACAAGTATCACGGCGTCAACAAGTTCAACGTCATCACCGGCGCCCAGGCCAAGGCCCCGTCCAACGCCCCGAGCTACACGAGCGTCTTCGCCCAGGCGTTGATCCAGGAGGCAAGGGCCGACGACCGCATCGTCGCCGTGACTGCCGCGATGCCCTCCGGCACCGGCCTCGACAAGTTCGCCGAGATCTTCCCGACCCGCTGTTTCGACGTCGGCATTGCCGAGCAGCACGCGGTGACTTTCGCGGCCGGCATGGCGACCGAAGGGTTGAAGCCCTTCTGCGCCATCTACTCGACCTTCCTGCAGCGTGCCTACGACCAGGTCATCCATGACGTCGCCGTGCAGAACCTGCCGGTGCGCTTCGCCATCGACCGCGCCGGCTATGTCGGCGCCGACGGCCCGACCCATGCCGGCAACTACGATGCTGCCTATCTCGGCGCCATCCCCAACATGGTGCTGATGGCCGCTGCCGATGAGGCCGAACTCAAGCATATGGTAGCAACTGCCGCCGCTCATGATGCCGGCCCGATCGCCTTCCGCTATCCGCGCGGCGAGGGCCTGGGCGTCGAGATGCCCGAACGCGGCGAGGTGCTGCCGATCGGCAAGGGCCGCATCCTTCGCCAGGGCGCCACTATTGCCATCTTCTCCTACGGCACGCGCCTGGGCGAGGTGCTCGCCGCCGCCGAGAAGCTCGCCGCCTTCGGCCTCAACCCCACCATCGCCGACGCCCGCTTCATGAAGCCGCTGGATGAAGAGCTCATCGCGAAACTGGCGCAGAGCCACGACGTGCTCCTGACGGTCGAGGAAGGTGGCATCGGCGGCTTTGGCAGTCATGTCGCAACATTCCTGGCCCAGAGCGGACTTCTCGACGGCAAGCTGCGTTTCCGTCCGCTGATGATCCCCGATGTCTTCACCGAGCAGGCGAGCGTCAACGACATGTACGCCGACGCCGGTCTCGACCGCGCCGGCATCGTCGCCGCAGCTTTGCAGACGCTGGGCATCGAGGCCAACGCCAAGCTGATCGCGGCAAAGCCGCAGAGCTGAGCGGGCGGCAGGGTCCTCTGGGCCTCAAAAGAACAGCACGTCGTCCTCGACCGTACCGAGCGGCTCCTCGGCCGCAGTGTCGTTGGCGACTGCCACCGTCTCCTCAAAAAGATCGAAGGCCTCGATCTCCCCAACGGCCTCGACCGGCGCCGCTGCAACCGTCCCGAACTTCCCCCACATCGTGTCGTGGATGCGGCGCTCTGCTTCCATAGTGTAGCTCTTGCGGATGGCGACAAGCAGCTCAGCAAGCGGACTGCCCGGCTCGGCGTGGTAGCTCCCTGCTTCGCCCAGTGCCACGATGCGGATCTGGGTGTCCGACAGCGCTTCCGAAATACTCTGGTGGTTGGCGAACTCGCCGCTGGCGCCGCCAAGCAGATCGGCGACGGCCGGCCCTGCCTGTCCCAGCACGCGCAAGGCCTCGGCGATACGCGCCTCGACGCTCTCCATCAGCGCCAGTCCCGCAGTCGCATCGTGCTCGAGCCGGGCCACCTGGTTGGCCGCCTCGCCGCCCGACGCGGCACTGAAAGCCAGCGCCAGCTCTGCGGCCTCGCCGAGCCGCGCCGCGGCGGTCTCCGCCGCTTCCACCGTCTCCACGGTCAGGTCGCGCAACTGCCGCGCGATGACGTTGAGCGCCGCACCATCCGGTCCGAGCTGCGCGCATTTGATCGCCGCATTGAGGCTGACGAGCCGCATATTGGCTTCGATATCCTGCACCGCCTCGACATGCTGCAGCAGCACCTTGACGGTCGCCTCCACCGCCGCCGCCACTTCGCTCAGCGTCTTGCGCTCGCGTTCGCAGTCGCGCAGCACAGCGACCGCCTGCCGCATCTCCTCGTTGAGCCGGGTGAGCGCCGAGTTCCCCGCCTCGCCCGAGCCATAAACCTCGCGGCTGCGTGTGGTGATGGTCCGAGCATCGGCCGCCAGCTCGGCCAGCGCCCGCTCCGCCTCGACAACTTCGAAATCGAGGGTCTGGATAGTGTCGGCGAGCTGCGCCGCGGTGAGCTCGGCGATCGCTCCCACCAGCGCGGGCGCCGCCCCGTCGATGCTGCGCAGCGCCGCTTCGATATGCTCGACCCGCTGCCGCGTGGCATCGCCCACCTGCAGCGCCATCACCGCCGTCATCACCCGCTGCCCGATGGCGCGCGAGATGCGCACCGTCTCGGTGCTGCCGTCGGCCGAACGCTGGCGCTGGCCGGTGACATCCGCAAGACTCGTGCCGATGCGCTGCGCCAGCTCGCTCAGCGTGCCGCTATGGCTCTGCTCGAAATGCGCTCGCGCGGCTGCCGCCTTCTGCACGCCGTCGACTAGCTTCTCGTAGATCTGCGAAAACTCCGCAATGGTCTTGGCCGCGTCGCCCGAGAGCGTCGCGATGTCGGTGGTGAAGACGTCCGAATCTTCGAGATTGGCCACCGAAGCAGCCACCACCCGCGCGTTGATCGCGAGGATGCCCATCATCCGGATCGATCGCCGTAGATCGCTGATCGGACGGCTCGCCTGCCCCACCACATCGACCAGCCGGTTGATGTCTTCCTGCTCGCGTCCGAAGGAAGCTGAGATCTCCTCGGCGCGCGTCCCCACTTCGGTGAGGGTGGCCGTGGCCTCGGTGAGCTCGGGACGGTCGAGGTCGCGCGGCAGGGCCTCGAACGTCGTCGCAATCTGATCGAGCAGGCCAGCCGACCGGGTCAGCCGGTCGCCGACATTGACGAAGGCCGCTTCGATCTCCTGCCGCGGCGCGGCAAGGCTCTCGATGATCCCGGCAATGGTAGAGTCCGGCGCAGCCGGTTCTGCAACTGCGCTCACTTGGTCCCCGCCAGTTTGGCATGCGCGCTGATCTCGTTGGCGACGCGTCCGAGCGGCAGCACCTTGACTGCAGCGCCGCGCTGGATCGCCTCTTTGGGCATGCCGAAGACGATCGAGCTCTCTTCGTCCTGCGCCACCGTGTGGCTCCCCATCTCACGCATCTCGAGCAATCCACGGGCGCCATCGTCGCCCATGCCGGTGAGCAGCACGCCCATGGCGTTGCGTCCTGCAGCCTGCGAGGCCGAGCGGAAGAGCACGTCCACCGACGGCCGGTGCCGCGACACGTGCGGCCCGTCGACGATGTTGACGGTGTAGCGGCTGCCCGCCCGGTGCAGCGTCATATGGCGGTTGCCCGGCGCAATCAGCACCAGGCCCTGGCGCACCACGTCGCCGTCCTCGGCTTCCTTCACCTCGACGGCGCAAAGGCTGTCGAGCCGGCGCGAAAAGGCGTTGGTGAACTTCTCCGGCATGTGCTGGACGATGAGGATACCGGGGCTTTCCGCCGGCAACGTCTCCAGCACCTGGCGCAGCGCCTCGGTACCGCCGGTGGAGGCACCGATGCAGACGAGCGGCTCGGTGAGCGGCATGTTTAGCTTCAACGCCGCGGCTCGGGAAGCCGAGAGCGGCGGCACGACTGCATCCGCCGTCAGCTTGGCTTCGACCTTGAGCTCCGGCGTCTGCCGGCGCACGGCTCCGCCCTTGAGCCTGGCATGCGCGGCCGCCTTGGCGACGTCGCAGATGCGCATGCTCGAATCCTGCAGCCATTGCGCCGTATCCACGCGCGGCTTGGTCACCACGTCCACGGCGCCTGCTTCGAGCGCCTGCAGCAGCGCCTCCGACCCCTCCTGCGTGATGGCCGAGCAGATGACCGTCGGGATCGGCCGCTGCGCCATCATCTTGCGGAGGAAGGTGAGGCCATCCATGCGCGGCATTTCGAGGTCGAGGAACATCACGTCCGGCACTTCCTGCCGGATGCGTTCGACCGCCACATAGGGGTCGCTGGCCGTGGCCATGACCTCGAGGTCCGGGTCGGCGGCGATGATCTCGGAAAGCGTCGTCCGCACCGATGCCGAGTCATCGACGATCAGCACGCGGATCTTCCGCTCGGGATGGGCACTCGGCGACAACATCATCCACCTAGAGCTTCTGGAAAACGGCCGGAGCCACCTGACGCATGGTGATCGACGTTCCGATCATGGATTCCGAATGACCAAGAATCAGATAACCGCCCGTCCGCAGGTGCCCCACCAGGCGGTTGATCACCGCTTCCTGATCCTTCTTGTCGAAGTAGATCAGCACGTTGCGCAGAAAAATGACGTCCACGTCGCGATCGAAGGGATAATCGCTGTCCATGAGGTTGAGGCGGGCGAACTGCGTGCGGCGCCGAAGTTCCGGCACGATCCGCACTTCCGGGCGAGCGCTGGGCCGGCGGGCATGCATCACGTACCGGGCGAGCTTGGTGGCCGGCACGGGTGCGACCATTTCCTCGGGATAGACGGCGCGCGCGGCCTGCGCGAGGACCGAAGTCGAGATGTCGGTACCGAGGACGGCGTAGCGAAAGTCGCTGCGCTGCGCGAGCATGTCCTGTAGCACCATGGCGATCGTATAGGCCTCGGCGCCGGTGGACGCGGCCGCGCTCCAGATCTTCAGCAACGGGTTGCGCTCGGCATGCTCGGCGAGCAGGGCCGGCACGAGCTTGTGCTCGAGCAGGTCGAAATGCTCGGGCTCGCGGAAGAAGTCGGTCTTGTTGGTGGTCACCGCGTTGACGAGATGGACCCATTCGCTGCCCATGCCGCCATGGTCGAAAAGGTGGCTGCAATAATCGTCGAAACAGCTGAACCCCAGCGCCCGCACGCGCTTGCGCAGCCGGCCTTCCACCATGACGCGCTTGGCCGGCGGCAGCTTGATGCCGACCTCCCGGCCGATCCGATCGGCGATGCGCTGGAAGTCATGCGGGTTGAGATGGTCAGCATCCTCGCCGGCGTCGTGTGCAGGGAGAGTGCGAGCTAAGGCTGCCAAGGCAAGGAACTCCGGCGGATGACTCGATGGCCGCCAGCCGGCGGCCGGATACTGGCGTGGGACGTCACGCGGCCTGATCGGGCAGTGCCGGCCGCATGGTTGGGAGCTCAGTGCCGGACAGCAGCCGCTCCAGGTTCAACACCGTGACGAAGGCGCCGTTGCGACGGCCGATGCCGGCAATGGCATGGCCCACCCAGGAGGCGCTGATCGCCGGCGGCGGATCCAGCTCGTCCTGGTCCAGCACGGTGACCTCGAACACGCGGTCGGCGCGAAGCCCGACCGTGAGGGCCCTCTCGCCAGCGATCCGCAGCACGACGATGCGCGTGTTCTCGCTGTCCCCGGCTGCCTGCAGGCCGAGTGTCAGGCGGAGATCGAGCACCGGGATGCCCTGCCCCCGTACGTCGATCATTCCCAACAGGTTCGCCGGCGCCTGCGGCAACCGTGCGATCGGCCGCATGTCCAGGATTTCCTGCACCTTCTCCACCGGTGCCGCGAAAATCTCCTTTGCGACGCCTAGGGTTACATATTGTGCGCGTTCCGCCATTTCAGGTCTCGTCAAGCTGACGCGGCAAGGCCGCTGGTTCGGGTCACGGAGCGGGGCCGCGTTTCCGCGGCTCCGCGGCTCGACAGGGGAGCGGCTAAGCCGCACCCCGGCGGGTAAACTCGTCGTCGAGTTCGTCCTGGCTGTCGCCGAGATCGAGATCGAAGCCCCCCGTGGATGCCGCCTTGGCCTGTTTGCGTGGCTGCATGTGCGGTGACTTGCTCATGACCGCCTCGCGCAACGCCGCCGCCTTGCCCCCAGCGGCCGCCCGCTCGGTGCGCGTCGACTGCTGGTCGATGCGGAAGTAGCTGATCGCTGCCTGCAACTGCTCGGCCTGGCTCGCCAGCTCCTCGGAGGTCGCCGACATTTCTTCGGCCGCCGAGGTGTTCTGCTGGGTCACCTTGTCGAGCTGCTGGATCGCGGTGTTGATCTGCGCCGCACCGACATTCTGCTCGCGACTGCCGGCCGAAATCTCTTCGACCAGTTCCGCCGTGCGCTGGATGTCGGGCACCAGCTTGACCAGCATCTGGCCGGCATTGGCGGCCGCCTCGACGGTCTCCGAGGACAGGGTGCCGATCTCGGTGGCGGCGGCCTGGCTGCGCTCGGCCAGCTTGCGCACCTCGGAGGCCACCACCGCAAAGCCGCGGCCGTGTTCGCCGGCGCGCGCGGCTTCGACCGCGGCGTTGAGGGCGAGGAGGTCCGTCTGCCGCGCGATTTCCTGCACCACCATGATCTTGGTGGCGATGGTCTGCAT
>DATCRS010000069.1:0-3368 GCA_036568845.1 Devosia sp.
ATGCGAGATAGACCTTCGCCACATCGGTATATTGCCCGGAAAGGGTCTGCACGCTGGTCATGGTATTGAACATGATCGACCAGATGCCGGAAAAGAAGATCACGAACACGGTCGAGGTGAAGCCCACGCCGAACCACAGGATCGCCAGCGGAATCCAGGCGATGCCGGGGATCGGATAAAGCAGCCGGCAGAGCGGCAGGAATGCCGCGCGGGCGGTCGGCGATGCACCGAGCGCAAGGCCCGCGGGGATGCCGACCACTGCGGCGAGGAGCACGCCGGTGATCTGCCGGCCGACGCTCGCCGCCGTGTTGGTGAAGAGCTTGCCGTTCGCGATCAGTTCCTGAAAGGCCAGGATCACTTTCCATGGCGATGGGAAGGCCCATTTCGGCATCAGGCCGAGCCGATAGACGATTTCCCATATCGCAATGAAAGCTACGATGGTCGCGATACCGAGCCAGCGTTCTCGGCTGGGCATCCACCGCCGGGTCAAGGTGGCCGCCGGCCCGGCAGCAGGCTCCGCGACATTCTTCGAATAGGACACATCCGCCATGATTTCAGGCTCCCGCCATCAGGTCGGCTTCTTCGAGGGCCGCTGCGCGCGCGATCTCCTCGTTCAGCACCGCCCGCACCTCGCGCTGACGCCGGTTCATGTCCGCGCTTGCCATGTCGCGCGGACGCGCCTCCGACACCAGCATGATCTGCTTGACGCGGCCGGGGCGCGCCGTCATCACGACGACTCTGTCGGCGAGAAATACGGCCTCGGGGATCGAGTGGGTGATGAAAAGGATGGTCTTGTGCTGGGCCATCCAGAGCCGCTGCAACTCGACGTTCATGTGTTCGCGGGTCATGGCGTCCAGCGCGCCGAACGGTTCGTCCATCAGCAGCATCGCCGGATCGTGCACCAGCGCGCGGACAATTCCGACCCGTTGCTGCATGCCGCCCGAAAGCTCAGCCGGATAGCGCTGCTCGAACTCACTCAACCCGACGAGATTGATGAGATCGCGCGCGCGAGAAAGATACCTCTTGCGGTCGAGCTTCTGGACGTCGATGGGGATCAGGACGTTGTCAAGAACGGTGCGCCAGGGAAACAGCACGGGCGACTGAAACACGACGCCGATGTCGTGGCGTGGCCCATCCAGCTTGTGGTCGCCGAACCATACGTTTCCTGAACTTGGCGGAATGAGCCCGGCGAGGATGCGCAGCAACGTCGACTTGCCGCAGCCGGAGGGACCGACGACAGCGACGAATTCGCCGGAATCGATATGGAGGTTGATATCCTGGAGCGCGGTAACAACCGGTCCGCGACCGCCGAAGAGCCTGCCGACGTCCTGGATGCGGATGAAATCGCGTGACCCGGAGGCACCGAACGGGCGGTGCTTCGGACTTGCCTCAGCCGCGGATGCGCCGGTCGACGCGGTCATCGTGTCAGGTTCCTTCGACTAGAGCATTTTCCGGTCTGACGGAATCGGAAGGGATTCCCTTTTAGGGCAAATCATGATTCACCCTGAGGGCTGGTGATGGAGGCCAGCCCGCATGGCCAAACCCCTCTCGCGGGACCTGCGTATCCGCCTCATCCGGGCAGTGGAAGACGAAGGCATGAGTTGTCGGGGCGCTGCTGCCCGGTTCGGCGTGGCACCGTCGACGGCGATTGAGCTGGTGAGCGAGTGGCGTAGCACTGGGTCCTGTGAGGCACGTATACAGGGCGGTGACCGGCGCTCGGCTCGGATCGAGAGCCATGCGGCGGAGATTCTCACCCTGGCTGCGGCCACACCCGACATCACGCTGGCCGAGATCGCCGATCATCTCTTCAAGGCCCACCGCGAGCGCTTCGCGCCGAGTGTGATCTGGCGCTTCTTCGATCGCCGCAACATCACATTCAAAAAAAACATCGCGCGCCAGCGAGCAGGATCGGCCCGACGTGGCCGCTGAACGCGTCGCGTGGAAGGCATCTCAGTCTGAAATCGACATCCACCGGTTGGTGTTCATCGATGAGACGGGAGCCTCGACGAAGATGGCGCGGCTTTATGGCCGCTCGCCTCGAGGCCAGCGTTGTGTCGCGGCCCAGCCGCATGGCCATTGGAAGACCATGACCTTCGTCGGCGCGCTCAGGGCAGCCGGCATGACAGCGCCGATGGTTCTTGATGGCCCGATGGATGGCCAGGCATTCGAGGCTTACGTGACGCAAGTCCTCGTCCCGACACTCAAGCCCGACGACATTGTGGTCATGGACAATCTCGCCGCACACAAGCGGCCACAAATCGCCCTCGCAATCGAGGCCGCGGGGGCGCGACTGCTTTATCTGCCGCCCTATTCGCCCGACCTCAATCCAATCGAAATGGCCTTTGCTAAGCTCAAGGCTGCTCTTCGCAAGGCCGCGGCCAGATCAATCGAGGCCTTGCTCGATGCCATTGCCGCCGCCCTTCCTACCTTTACCGCCCACGAATGCCTCAACTTCTTCGCTGAAGCCGGCTATGACCGTGTCTGATCAGAATCTGCTCTAGGCCTTGGCCGGCGCCGCCTTCTCTTGCGGCGTCCGCTTCATGGTCAGCCCCTGCAGCGCGCCGACCACGCCCTGCGGCAGGAAGATGACGCAGAGAACGAGCAGGATACCGTAGATGGTGTTGGCGGCGCCGATGAATTCGGTGCCGAACCACACGCGCAAGCCTTCGGTCAGCGCGAGCGTCAGCAGCGCGCCGACGCTGGGTCCGAGCATGGAATAGACCCCGCCCGCGATCGCCGCGAACACGATCTGCAGCGACACGGTGATACCCGAGACGGTCTCGGGATTGAGATACATGAAATACTGGCCGTAGACCGCGCCACCGAGCGCGGTCAACGCCGCGCTGATGATGGTGACGCGCATCTTCTGGTACATCACGTCGATGCCGACGGCGGCGGCCGCATCCTCGTCCTCGCCGATCGCCTCCAGCGCCTCGCGGCTGATGCCACGGTCGATCTGCCACCAGATCACGAGCCCGACCAGCCAGAGCACCAGCGCGATGAAATAGAAATAGCCCTTCTCCGGAAATTGCAGCGCGTACCAGGAATGACCCACCGCCTTCTGCGTGAAGCCGAGCGAGCCGCCGGTGACGTCGCGCGCCGCCGTCAGCGACAGCAGCACGACCTGACTCAAGGCGAGCGTCACCAGCGCGAAATAATGCCCGACCACCTTCAGGCGGAAGCAGGGATAGCCGATGACCAGGGCCAGCAGCACCGCGAGCGCGAGGGCCGCGGGAATTCCGAGCCAGGGCGTGATGCCGGCATAGTTCCACAGCAGCGCGGGGACATAGGCGCCGAGCCCGAGAAAGGCGCCATGGCCGAGCGAGACGAAACCGAAACGGCCCATCAGCGACCAGCCGGTGTAGATG
>DATCRS010000070.1:0-4678 GCA_036568845.1 Devosia sp.
CTCCGACATGTTGAGCGAAGCGAAAATGCCGGTCGATACTCCGCCACGCCGGCCGAAGAAGCCGTGGCGGATGCGAGGCAGGGCGTCGAGGGCGCGGCTCTGGTCGAAGGGTGCGGTCATGCGGCTGGAATGATCCCGGGCGGCACAAGGCCGGGGCTGGCGGCGACGAAAGCCTTGAAGAGCTCGCCCATCTGCTTGCCGTCTGTGAGGCGATGGAGAGCCGCCGCAATGGCGTCCTTCTGACCCGGATTGGCCTTGGCCAGCATCTCGGCGCGTTCGAGGATACCGAGCCGGCGCAGGAACTCGCCCTGCGCCGTGACTTTGTGAGCGACGAGGCCAGTGGCGCGGGCCGCGTCGGCCAATGTGCCGAAATCAACATGGGCGGAAAGGTCGGCCGCCCCCGGGGCCTCCAGCGGATCGGCGTAGGCGTGGCGGCTCACCGCCTGCAGCGTCTCGCCGGTCTGGGTCTTTGCATAGCCGTAATCGATGGCGAGGATGGCGCCGCCCTGCCGTGCCACGATGCGGCCGAGGCGCTGCATCACGTCGGCACCGGCGAGGTTCGCCTCGTAGACGTCTCCCACGGCCGCGGCGCGTACGGCCTCGGGCAGGGCGCTGTCGGGGATCGCGGTCGGCGAGAGGCCGAAGGCGCGCTTGCCGTCGCGGAGCCCGACCTGCCGCTCATGCCAGCCGTCCTCGGCCTTGACGAACTGGCGGATCGGCAAGGCATCGAAGAACTCGTTGGCGACGACGAACAGCGGGTCCTCGCTCACCGCATCGATTTCGCCGGCCCAATAGGGTGTGTAGTCGCCCAGCCTTTTGGCCTGTTCGGCCTTGAGGTCGGGATGGGTTTCGAAGAGCTGCAGGTGCAGAGCGTTGGAGAAGCCCTCGGCCCGGCTGGCGACGCGCAGCGCATCCTGCATCAGCGTGCCGCGGCCGGGGCCCAGCTCGAGCAGGGTGAAGCTCCTGGGCTCACCCATCTGCTGCCAGAGGTTGACGAAGAAGAAGCCGATGAGCTCGCCGAACATCTGGCTGATCTCGGGCGCGGTGATGAAGTCGCCACGCAAGCCGAGGGGCGTGCCGGCCTTGTAGTAGCCCTCGCGCGGATGGCTGAGGCAAAGGCCCATATAAGTGGCGATCGACATCGGTCCGGTGGCCCGGATCTGCATGTCGATCAGCTCGGGGAGGCTCGGGCGCTCAGCCATGGCGGCGGCTCGCGTAGAGGACCAGCAGCAGGCCGGCGACGAGAATGGGCAAGCTCAGCACCATGCCCATGGTGAGCCAGCCACCGAACAGATAGCCGATCTGCGCATCGGGCAGCCGCACGAACTCCACGGCAATGCGCGAGACGGCGTAGCCGATGCCGAAGATGCCGGCGACGAGGCCAGGCCGCTTCAGCGCCCTGAACGCGAAGGTCGCGATCATGATGACGAAGAACAGCACGACGCCTTCCAGCAGGGCCTCATAGAGCTGGCTGGGGTGGCGCGGCATGAACTCGGGGTCGGTTGGGAACACCACGCCCCAAGGCAGCGTCGTCGGCGCGCCGTAGAGCTCGCCATTGATGAAGTTGGCCACTCGCCCGAGGAAGAGGCCGATGGTGGCGATGGCGCCGAGGAGGTCGAGCGAGGAGAGGATGCGGCCGCCTTTCGCGCGGGTGAAGAGGGCGATGGCGAGCATCAGGCCCAGCATGCCGCCGTGGAAGCTCATGCCGCCGTCGCCGATCATGAAAATCTGAATCGGGTCAGCGAGATAGACCGGCAAGTTATAGAAAAGCACGTAGCCGAGTCGGCCGCCGAGCACGATGCCGATCACCGCCCAAAACGCAAAGTCCCAGATGGCCGGCGCCTCAAACGGCGGCCGGTCGTCCTTCCAGAGGTCCTTCCGCTTGAGCAGCATGCCGCCATAGAGCGCACCCAGCCCGACGCCCAGGAGGTAAGCGATGCCGTACCAGTGGACGGCAAACGGGCCGATGGAAAAGGCGACAGGATCGATATTGGGAAAGGGCAAGCACCTGGCTCCGAAGCAGCGGCTGCGACCATGTAGGCATGGCCCGGCTCTGGTCAAGCCGATCCCAAACTCCTAAACAGGGGCACCACGCGTGCCAGCCTTGGAGATTGCCATGACCCAGAACAGCAGGTTCTTCGACGAGATCGGGCGCATGATGAACGGCGCGGCCGGCGCCGCCGACGGGCTGCGCCGCGAAGTCGAGACCATCTTCCGTTCGCAGGCCGAGCGTTTCGTCAACGACATGGACCTCGTCAAGCGCGAGGATTTCGACGCCCTGCGCGAGCAGGTGCAGTTGCAAGATGCCGAGATCAAGGCGCTGCAGGCGGAGCTCGCGGCGCTCAGGGCCACGAAGACGCCGTGAAGGTCGCCGTCATATCCGACATCCACGGCAACCGCTTCGCGCTCGAAGCGGTGCTGGAGGATATTGCCACCCAAGGCGTCGACCTCACGGTTAACCTGGGCGACACGCTGGCCGGGCCGATCGAGCCGGCGGAGACCTGCCGTATTCTGATGGACACTGGTTTCCCCACTGTCCGCGGCAATCACGACCGCTCGTTGGTTGACCGCCCGGTCGAGAAGATGGACGATGTCGACCGGTTCGTCATCGCGCACATCTCGGACGAGCAGCGGCGCTGGATCGGCAACCTGCCGGCGACGCTTGCCATCGACGAGATATTCCTCTGCCACGGCACCCCGACGAGCGACGTCGACCCGTGGCTCGACGACTGGTTCGACGGCCGCAAAACAACGCTGCCCAGCGAGCGCCATATCGAGGAGAAGGCCGCCGGCCACGATTACCCCGTGCTGCTCTGCGGCCATACCCACATTCCGCATGTGGTGCGGCTGCGCGACGGGCGGATGATCATCAACCCCGGTGCGGTCGGGCTGCAGTTCGTGCGCGGCGCGCCGGACGCGCGCTACGGCATCCTCGAGCGCCGTGACGGCCGCTGGCAGTCCTCGACGCGGGTCGTACCCTATGACTGGACTGCGGCCGCACGCACCGCCATCGCGAACGGCTTCCCGGCCTGGGAAACGGCGCTCACCACCGGCTGGGTGGGCGCCGAGGGGCTGTTCACCTGATCGTCGCCAACCGGCTGCCGCGCCATATTTCGTGGAATATGGCGGTGGGGCGCGGGTCGGGATCGCCGAGCTCCTTGTAGAGGCAGCGGGCCTCCACCACGACGTCATAGGCGAACCACGGCGTGTCGCCACGCAAGGTCAGGCGCGGCATGAAGCCCTGCCAGAGTTCTGCGTCGCAGTGGAAGGGGATTGCTGTCGGGCGGTCCGCCGCGGCAGCCTCCGTCTGCTCGACATAGTCGGCGGTCCACTCGCTTTCGTCGGACTCGCAGTTGGTTTCGCAGGAGACGACCGCGAGGTCGCGTTGCACGCCCAGCGCGGCGATGCGGGGCTGGCCGCGGCCATTAATCTCGAGATCGGGGCTTTCGCCCGCACCCTTGGCCCAACCGCGAATGTTGCCGTACCAGTTGGCGTCGGAATCGCAGCCCGCGTCGCACCACATATAGATGAGCTGCCGATTGAGCCGCTCATCCTTCATGCCCTCGCCGGCGAACAGCACCGCCCGCGGCCGGCCGTCGTCGAGCACCTCGATGTCCCAGGTGGGGTTGGGGAATGAGCCCGTGCCGGTTTCGATCACGCGGGTCCGTGACCAATTGGCGCTGTCGATGCAGGCGGTGTCGCACTGCAGATAGAAGAGCCCCTGTTCGAGCGCGTTGCCCTCCGCATCGAACGGGTAGACCGAGGCGATGATGCGGACTTTGCCGTCGGGGGTCACGGCCAGCGCGGGCTGATCGAATTGCTCGGTCATATGTCGTTCGGGAATGTGGCTGGCGAGGTCGGTTTCGACCCAATTGCCGGCCCGGCCGCAGTCCTCGAGACAGGTCATGTAGAAGGCGCCGTAATGGTCGGGCTCGACGAAATAATTGGCGTCGACATAGATGAAGTGCGGCTGCCCGCTGGCGTCCACCGCAAAGCTCCGCTCCGGGATGCGGTACTGGAAGAGCCCGCTGATCGGCCGTTCTCCGACAGTTGCGACGCGGGTGATCATCCAGTTGTCTTCGTCGAGGCAATCGGCGTCGCAGAAGGCATAGTCGTAGGCCTTCGAAAGGCCGCCGCCATTGGCGTGGTTGAGCACCAGAAGGCGCGGCGCGCCCTCCGGCGTCACGGCAATCTGCACGTTGATGGGGTCGGCGAAGTCCAGTTCCAACGTCTGCCAGGAGTCGCGCTCGAGGCAGTCTTCGGCGCAGGTCCGGTAGTAGACCCGGCCCCTGTTGGGCGTGTCGTAGCCGGTGTGCGCGGCGTGCAGCACGCCGTTGCCGTCTGCCACGATACCGGCGCTGGCCGATTCCTGCGCTGGGGCGAAATAGCTGCCGGCCGCAGCGACCATGGACGGGGACATGACGAAGACCAGCGCGGCCAGGAGGCCGGCGCGGAACGATGGAAACGACAAAGAAACTGGCTCCGAACGAGCCCCCCGGCCGCGGCAGTGCCGGGCAATTGCGGAAAGATTGTGTCACGGAACAGTGATCCCGCGGCGCGCATCATACACCGAGTCGGTTGGGGAAACCTGTGCCAAAACCGGCCAAATCAGCGGTGCAGGACTCATAGGTTTAAATACTTGTTAACCTTAGAAGTCCGATCATCCACAGAAGAAAGC
>DATCRS010000071.1:0-7654 GCA_036568845.1 Devosia sp.
GCCGACATCTTCCTCGGGCTCTCGGCGGCCGGGGCGCTGAAACCGGAGATGCTCAAGCGCATGGCGCCCAATCCGCTGGTGCTGGCGCTGGCCAATCCGACGCCCGAGATCATGCCGGAGGAAGCCAGGGCGGTGCGGCCGGACGCGATGGTGTGCACCGGGCGGAGCGACTACCCCAACCAGGTGAACAACGTTCTATGCTTTCCCTTCATCTTCCGCGGCGCGCTCGACGTGGGCGCGACGGCGATCAACGAGGAGATGAAGCTCGCCGCCGCGCGGGCCATCGCCAAGCTGGCGCATGATCCGGGGCTCGAGGTGTCGCCGACCGGCCAGCCGGCGGTCTTTGGCCCGGAGCACATCATCCCCAACCCGTTCGATCAGCGGCTGATCCTCAGGATTGCGCCGGCCGTGGCGCGGGCGGCGATGGAGTCGGGCGTTGCCAAGCGTCCGATCGAAGACTGGGACGCCTATCTCGACAGCCTCAACCGCTTCGTCTTCCGCTCCGGCCTCGTGATGAAGCCGATCATCGACCGGGCGCAGGGGCAGGGGAAGCGCGTCGCCTTCGCCGATGGCGAGGACGAGCGCGTGCTGCGGGCCGCGCAGGTGATCCTCGAGGAGCGGATCGCCCGGCCGATCCTCATCGGGCGCCCCGCGGTGATCGAGAGCCGCATCGAGCGGTTCGGCCTAACCCTGCGACCCGGCCGCGACTTCGAGGTGGTGAACCCCGAGGACGATCCACGCTATCGCGACTATGTGGCGCTGTTCCACTCGCTTGTAGGGCGCTCCGGGGTGACGCCGGACACGGCGCGTACCATTGTCCGCACCAATACGACGACCATCGCCGCGCTCGCGGTGAAGCGTGGCGATGCCGATGCGATGCTCTGTGGCCTGCAGGGCCGCTACATCAAGCATGTGCGGGACATCCGTTCGGTGCTGGGGCTGCAGGAGGGCGTCAAGGGCGCGTCGGCACTCTCGATGCTGATCATGCCGCGCGGCGCGTTCTTCCTCACCGACACCTATGTCAATATGGACCCGAGCCCCAAGGAGATCGTTTCGATCGCCCTGCAGGCACGCGACCACCTCAAACGTTTCAACATCGAGGCCAAGGCGGCGCTGCTCAGCTATTCGAACTTCGGCTCGCGCGACGGCGACAGCGCCTTCAAGATGCGCGAGGCCTACAGGCTCTTGAAGCAGGCCGCGCCGGAGATGATCGTCGAAGGCGAGATGCAGGGCGACCTGGCACTGAACCAGGAACTGCGCGAGCGCTACATCCCGGATAGCGTGCTGAAGGGGGAAGCCAACCTCCTGCTCTTCCCCAACCTCGACTCCGCCAACCTCTCTATGACGCTACTCAAGGAAATGACCAACGCCCTGGCGGTCGGTCCGATCCTCATGGGCCCGGCGTCCCCGGCGCACATCCTCGCCCCCTCGACGACGAGCCGCGGCGTGGTCAATATGGCGGCAATAGCGGCCAGTGAAGCCGTAGCGTTGGAGGGGGCTGTCGCATGATCCGTCACACTGTCGTTTTTACGCTCAAGCATGCGCATGGGTCGCTACAGGAAAAGGCCTTCATGCGGGACGCCAAGACGGCGCTGCACGACATTCCGGGGGTCAAGAAGTTCGAGCAGCTGCGGCAGGTGAGCAAGAAGTGCGAGTACCAGTTCGGCTTCTCGATGGAATTCGCCGACCAGGCCGCGTACGACGGCTACAACAACCATCCCAAGCACGTCGCCTTCGTGAAGGATCGCTGGGAGCGCGAAGTGCAGAAGTTCATGGAGATTGACTACGTGCCGGTGTGAGGAGGAGGAAGCGGACCGCCAAACTCATCGAGAAGACCGGCGATCTGGTTCAGGAGGACGGGCAGGTCCTCCGTGAGGACATCCCAAATCACTTCGAAGTCCAGGCTGTCGTAGCCGTGTACTCCGCGATTTCGGAGGGCGCGGATCTTCTCCCAAGGCACCTCTGGGTGCGCCGCGATGTATTCGGGCGAGCGCTGCATTATCCGCGCGGCCGCCTCGCCGACAATGATGAGTGTCATCACGCTCGCCATCTGAGACTTTTCGTCCGACAGGAATTGAGCCTTCGACAGACCCGCCACCATCCGTGGCGCTTTCAGCGCGGCTTCATAAATCGCGTCGAGATGGCTCGCGATGCGATCGTCGCTCAAATGGGCTGTGCCTCAGCCAGCACTCGGTCTCGGAAGCGGCGTCCTAGCTCTTTGGGCGTCAGCACTTGCACCCGCACGCCGAGCTTTTGCTCGAGTTCCTGCTCGAGACCAATGAGATCGAGCAAACTGGTGCCCGCCGGCGCATCGACAAGGATGTCGAGATCGCTGCCTTCCTTGTCGGTCCCGTGAAGAACGGAACCAAAGATGCGCGGGTTCGTAGTTGGGTAGCGCCCAACCACCTCTCGCACAAACTCTCGGTTCTTCTCAAATACTTCAGACGGACGCATCTCAAGACCTCCACTCTTAGGATAAGTTGCGCCCGCCGGATTGCAATCCTGCTACTGAAACGCCGTTTCCGCAAAACTCCGCAACTTCCGCGAATGTAGCCGTTCCGGCGGTTGGTCGCGGAGGATTTCCATGGCGCGGAGGCCGATCTGGAAATGGCGGTTGACCTGGGTGCGGTAAAAGTCAGAAGCCATGCCAGGCAGTTTAAGTTCTCCGTGCTAGGGCTTGTCGGAAACACATAAAAGCGTGCCGTAGGGGACGCGGAAGCGGAACCCGTTGGCGGCGATGGTGGCCGATTCCATATCGAGCGCCACGGCGCGGCTCTGCGACAGTTGACGCGAGATTTCGGTCTGGTCGCGCAGCTCCCAGTTGCGGTTGTCGAAGGTGGCAACGGTGCCCGTGCGCATGATGCGCTTGGTCTCGATGCCTTCGGTGTGGGTGATCTCGGCCACAGCCTGCTCGAGCGCCACCTGCACTTCGGCGAGCGCGGGAATCGGCACCGTCACCGGCAGGTCCGCATCGAGCACGTGGTCTTCGCGGAGATAGGCATGGGCGAGCACGTAATCGCCGAGCTCCTGCGAGTTTCTGAGGCCCGCGCAGTGGCCCAGCATGATCCAGGCGTGCGGACGCAGCACGGCGATGTGGTCCGTTGCCGTCTTCGCGTTCGAGGGGCCGACGCCGATATTGACGATGGTGATGCCGCGGTTGCGCGGCATGGTGAGATGCAGCGCCGGCATCTGCGGCGTGCGGGCGGCTCGCGTGCCGGAGGTCCCGCCGCCGAGGCGCTTGTTTCGGGTGGTGAAGCCACCGGGCTCGACGAAGCTTTCGTAGTCGGGGTGCCCGTCCTCCATGAACTTCTCCGCCACACGGGCGAATTCGTCCATGTAGAAGGCGTAGTTGGTGAAGATCACGAAATTCTGGAAATGGTCGGCCTCGGTGCCGGTGTAGTGGCTGAGCCGCTGCAGCGAGTAATCGACGCGCGGTGCGGTAAAGTGCGCGAGCGGGTAGGGGCCGCCGACCGGCGGCACGAAGGTGCCGTTGGCGATCTCGTCATCGGTATCCTGCAGGTCCGGCACGTCGAAGAGATCGCGCAGCGGGATCGGCAGCTGGTTGATGGCTTCGCCGTCGATGCGCTCGCCGGCCGGAATGGCGAAGTGCAGGGGGATCCGCGTCGTCGACTCGCCAACTTCGATCGCCCCGCCATGGTTGGCGAGGATCACGTTGAACTGCTCGACGAGATAGGTTTTGAAGAGGTCCGGCGCCGTGATCGTCGTCCGGTAGATGCCCGGCGTGTGGAGATAGCCATAGGGCAGGGTGCTGTCGGTCTTGCCGTAGCTGCGCGAGGTGACCTGAACTTCGGGGTAGAAGGCGCGGACACGGCCCTTGGGCACGGAGCCCTTGGTGAGCTTCAGTAGCTCGGCGTGAATGAAGCCGGTGTTGCGCCTGTAGATTTCAGAGACATATTCCCAAGCGGCGACAGGGTCGGTGAACGCCTTCTGCGGCAAAGCCGGCGGTGTGATGATATCCATTATGTTCTCTTTGCACTGCCGCGCCCGGAAGCGCGGCCTTGCGGGACTCTCTTAGGGGCTTCCCACCGGTTCGGCAACACAGGCGTTCACCAATGAGTGAGCCACACTTTTCTGGCCGCAAAACGAGACCATCTTTTGGGGTAGTTCACTGGAATACTGCAAACGACCCATGCACCGGTGAGCCAGAGAAGTTGCCTGCTGCTGCCCCCAAGCCCTCAACAGTGCAGCGGGTGCTTCTCAGGGCCGCAACGCTGGAGACAGCGCTGCGGCCCTTTGTTTTGGGCTGAACCTCCCACAGAGCTGTTTCTAGCGTGTGACGGTGCTTGCCTCTTTCATCGGGGAAGGCCGATGCTATGGTGCGGCCCCAAACGAGGAGTCTCGCGATGAAACGGCTTGTGGCGACCATTGTTCTGGCAAGCGCCTCGAGTGCAGCGCTGGGGGCCGAAATCGTCGAGACCCGCTTCCAGGTCGATGTCACCCGCGATGGCCTGACCACGAGCTCCTCCGAACTGCTCGTGCCCTACCTGCCTGACCAGGCCTGCTACAACTGGTTCGCCAAATTCGATGCGGCCACCACCTTGGAGGTGACGCTCATCGAAACGCTGACACTGCCCGAGCCGCTGGCGGCCTGGAAGGACTATGTCAACGACCCGGCCGAACCGACTCAGATCAATAGTGATGCCCAGGGCGCAGTGACGACGCTAAAGGCGACACCGGACTCCGAAGGCTGGGTGAGCCATGGCTGGTGCGTTGCCGAAGGCGATCCGCTCGGGGCGCACAATATCACCGTGACTTTCGAGGGGGCCGAGGTCGCGAGTTGGGATTTCACCGTCGTTGCGGCCGAGGATTACCAAGTCGCACCGGCGACCGAACCGGCACCCGCCGAATCCACACCTCCGCCGCCGCCCGTGCCGCAGCCGTCGCCGACGGCGCGCGACGTCAACCAGAGCTGGTAGGCGAACAGATTTCCAGGCGCCCGCAAGGGCCAAACTTCCGAGGCAAATGATGACGATCTCGATGTACGCCGTGACGGTGGGAACCTTCACGCGCATGCTCACCAACCTCAACCGCATCCTTGAGAAGGCGGAAGCCAATGCCGCCGACCGCAAGATCGGCCCCGAGGTGCTGGCCGGCTCGCGCCTGGCGCCGGACATGCATCCGCTGGCGTTCCAGATTCAGAGTGCCACCGATCGCGCCAAGTTCGCGCTGGCTCGCGTCACCGGGCGTACCGCGCCTTCATGGGCCGACGACGAGAAGACGCTCGAGCAGCTCCGCGGCCGCATCCAGAAGGCGCTGGATCTGCTGGGTACCTACAGCCCCGCCGACCTCGACGGCACCGAGGACAAACTGATCACAGTCAAGGTTGCGGGGCAGGACGTCGAGATGAAGGCGCAGGACTATATCCTCACAAGCGTCTTCCCCAACTTCTACTTCCACGTCACCACCGCCTACGACATCCTCCGCCACAACGGCGTGCCGATCGGCAAGCGGGATTTTACCGGGGCTTGAGGTAGCGCCACACTGCATCTAGGCCATGAGTTTGGCCTTCTCTCACCCCAACCGCCGTCCTCCTCCCGCTCCGATGCGACGCCCCATCCATTCACTCGCTCAAGAGGAGAAATGGGTCCTCGGATCAAGTCCGAGGATGACGGTGGTTGGGGTTGGTTCAGTGCCCGCGCCGTGAACTAGGGGTGGTTTAGTGCTCGCTCACGAATACCGCTCCTCCGTCCACGGATCGGCGTGGTTGTGGTAGCCGCGGACTTCCCAGAAGCCGGGCTTGTCCTCGGCGGCGAACTCGATCCGCTTGAGCCATTTCGGGCTCTTCCAGAAGTAGAGGTGCGGCACGACGAGCCGCACCGGGCCGCCATGGTCGATTTCCAGCGGCCGGCCCTCCCAGCTGTGGGCGATGAGCGCCTCGGGGCTGGCAAAGTCGTCGATGGCCATGTTGGTGGTGTAGCCGTCATTGCTGGAAAGCAGCACAAATCTTGCCTCCGGCCGCGGCTGCACGGCTTCCATGAGGTCGTGCGTCGTGACGCCATCCCAATGGTTGTCGTAACGCGACCAGCTGGTGACGCAATGGATGTCGCAGACCTTCTGGGTCTGCGGCTGGGCGAGGAGGTTGGTCCAGGACCAGGTCTGCGGCCTGTCGACGAGCCCGACAATGTCGAGCCGCCAGACCTCTTTTGGAACGTTGGGCGTCTGCCCCAGGTCGAGGATAGGCCAGTTCTTCACAAGATGCTGCCCGGGCGGCAGGCGTGCATCCTCCGGACGCGACACCATCCCGGTAAGGAACTTTCCCAGTTCGGCCCATTTGGACTTGGTTCTGGTGAGCTTGGAGTCTTCGGGGAGATCGTCGTCGGACATGGCCAGCCTCCGTTGCACGGGGAGCTTGAACCGACGCTGCCGCAAGTCAATGGCCCCGTTCTTGTCTGAGCCAGGATCGGTCCCCATGTCATGTGCGTCCGCTTCAGGATGAGGCGGACGCACATGGAGGAGACGACCATGCTGAATTCCGACGACCGCCGCGCCATCGAGGGCCTGTTCTCGCGGGTTGCCGATGTCGAGCGCCAGAACCCGCATCGCGATCCGGAGGCCGAGCGGCTGATTGCGGACGAGATCCGCCGGCAGCCCGCCGCGCCTTATTACCTCGCCCAGACCGTCTTGGTGCAGGAGCACGCGCTGGAAGTCGCGGAGCGCCGCATCAGAGAGCTAGAGCAGCGGGCGGAGCGGCGCGATGTCGATCGGCCGCGCGGACCGTGGGAACGCAATGACCAGTATGACGATCGCTCTGATCGCCGCGGCGGCTGGGGCGGTGGCGGCTTCCTCGCTGGGGCGGCACAAACGGCGATGGGTGTCGCCGGCGGCGTGCTCCTGGGCAGCGCCATTGGCAGCCTCTTCGGCGGCGGGTCGGCGCATGCGGCCGAAACCCACCAACAGAACGACGTCTCCGATAGCGGCAACGATGCCGGCAACGACCAGGACTTTGGCGATGCCGGCGATTTCGGTGGCGACGGTGGCTTCGACATGGGCGGCGATTTCTAGCTGCCGCTAGAACGTTCCCGGGCGCCGCTTCTCGTAGAACTCGAGGCCTCCGGCTTCGAGCACGTAGTACATGTTGTTGTAGGGGAAGCGCAGCCCCGCGGTGTGGAAGTGCTTGGCGTTCTGCACCCCGGGGTGGCGGGCGCCGTGCAGCACCTGCTCGGCGACACTCTCGGCCAGGGCCTTTGAGCGTCCTTCCTTCATGGGCTTATAGAGCACGCCCGGCGCGAACTGGTTCTTCTGGCCGACGACACCACAGACCGTCCGCGGGTACTCCCGGTCAGCCATGCGGTTCATCACCACCGTACCGACCGCCAGCATGCCTTCGGCGCTGGAGCGGTTGGACTCGAAATACATGACGCGCGCCATGCATTGCTTTGGCGAGAGGGCGCCGAAGCCCGAAAAGAGCGCGCAGCCCGACACCGAAACGGCGAGCGCAAGGCTCGCGGCGAGAAGCCTGATAGCGCCGGACAAGGGCACACTCCAGTACGCGACACAACAAAGGAGGCGGGCGACGCTGTTCCCGCTTGCTTCAAAATGGAGTGTTTGCGTTAAGGGTGTGTTAGTTCCGCTTCCGGCCCAGAACGAGCCGCAGGAAACAGGCAAATCCGGCCAACGCCACGACGGCGGGGAC
>DATCRS010000072.1:0-5479 GCA_036568845.1 Devosia sp.
GCCGAGGGCCAGCAGGACCGGCCCAAGCGCTTCGGCAAGGACGGCGACGGCCGTCCGGGCGGCAAGCGTTTTGAGGGCCGCCGCAACGGCAATGGCGACGGCAAGTTCGAGGGCAAGGGCGGCAAGCCGAATGGCGGCAAGCGCTTCGACAAGCCCAAGGACGACTGGAAGGAGCACCGTCCGCGCGAGCCACGCGAGACCAAGCTCGACCCCAATTCGCCGTGGGCCGCCCTTGCGGCACTGAAGACCCCCAAGAGCTGAGCGGACGCTTGGAGAAGCAGCGGCTCGACAAGTGGCTGTTCTTCTCGCGCGCGGTCAAATCGCGCACCCTGGCGCAAAAGCTGATCGAGACCGGGGCCATCCGGGTCAACTCCGAACGCACGGAGCGCGCCGACCACAAGGTCGGCGCCGGCGACGTCCTGACCATGACCATCCACAGCCAGATCAAGGTCTGGCGGATCCTCGATGCCGGCACCCGTCGCGGCCCGGCCACGGAAGCGCAGGGCCTCTACGAGGACCTCTCGCCGCCACCCCTGCCCCGCGCCGAAGCGCCGCCGCTCTTTGCCCAGCGCGAGCCCGGCGCCGGCCGCCCGACCAAGAAGGAGCGGCGCGACACCGACCGGCTGACCGACGGCGAGGACGAGGACTAAGCCGCCCCGCGGTCCAGTCGCGGAAGGCGCTCGATCTGCGCGCCGTTCTCGTTCTGCGCGAGCCGCAGTTCATAGGTCGACTGCAGGTTGAGCCAGAACTCCGCGCTCATGCCGAACCAGTGGCCCAGCCGCAATGCGGTGTCGGCGGTGACGGCTCGCTGGCCGTTGAGGATCATAGTGATGCGGTTGACCGGCACATCGATCTGCCGCGCCAGTTCGGCAGCCGAGACGCCCAGTTCATGCAGTTCTTCGGCGAGATGTTCGCCCGGATGAATGGGGGTGCGGGGCACAATCACTCCTAATGGTAGTCCACAATCACAACGTTTTCTGGTCCAGCCGCGCCCTGCGGCCACTCGAAACAAATCCGCCACTGCTCGTTGATGCGGATGCTGTATTGACCGGCGCGATTGCCCTTCAGAGCTTCGAGCCGGTTGCCGGGCAAGGCGCCCAGATCGCCAAGCGACATAGCTGAGTCGAGCCGATCGAGCCGAACCTCCGCCTGACGTGCGAAACCGGAAAACTCTCTTACATGCTCGCCAGCTGCGAAGCGTTCGGTTCGCCGATCCCCGTAGCTTACGATCATGCCTGCAAGTCTAGCATCGAGTACGCATTACGTAAAGCGTAATGCTGCTACCCCCTACCCCCTCAACCATAGTTGAGGTCAACTCATCCGGATGTCGTATCAGCTGCGCGACCGGCAGCCTTGCGATGGAGGGAAAAACGGTTTAGCACCGGCACCGCGAGGCCTGCGAGCCTTGCGTACGCTAGCTCCGCCCAGGACCGACGGCCGACAATGACCTATATCGTCACGGACAATTGCATTAAGTGCAAATACATGGACTGCGTCGAGGTTTGCCCCGTCGACTGCTTCTATGAAGGCGAGAACATGCTCGTCATCCATCCGGACGAATGCATCGACTGCGGCGTGTGCGAGCCGGAATGCCCGGCCGAGGCGATCAAGCCCGATACCGAAGGCGGCCTCGACAAGTGGCTCGAGATCAACACCAAGTTCGCCTCGGTCTGGCCGAACATCACCGAGAAGAAGGACCCGCCGCCCGACGCCAAGGAATTTGACGGCGAGACCGGAAAGTACGAGAAATATTTCTCGGCCGAGCCCGGCGAGGGCGACTGACCCCTAGTGGGTCTACTAAGTGCTAAAGGCTTGAAAACCGGGCGACTCGCGGGCCGGCTGGCGCACTGATTCGGCATTTTTGATTTTGCTGAAAAATTGTGCTATGGTGTCTCTACCAATGCAGTACAGCCGTCACCCAGCACGTGCCTCCGGGCACCCTTTTTTTTGAAAAGATCAGAGGTATTGCGCATCCGGCCGGCCGGGCGGGCCGTCGGACGCGATGGCTTGTACTGCGCTGACAACAAGTAAGAATGGACGGTTTCGCCAGAACCTGTCCATCGGCGGCGTTGATAGGAGTTTTGAGAATGGTTGCCAAGAAGACCGCGCAGCGTCTTGGGTTCAAGACCGGCGAGTTCATCGTCTACCCGGCGCATGGCGTTGGTCAGATCCTCTCCATCGAGGAGCAGGAAGTCGCCGGCATGAGCCTTGAATTGTTCGTGATCTCGTTCGAGCAGGACAAGCTGACCCTCCGCGTCCCCGTCGCCAAGATCAAATCCGTCGGCATGCGCAAGCTGGCCGAGGAAGATATGGTCAAGAAGGCCCTCGACACCGTGACCGGCCGCGCCCGCGTCAAGCGCACCATGTGGAGCCGCCGCGCGCAGGAATACGAGGCCAAGATCAATTCGGGCGACCTGATCGCGATTTCCGAAGTCGTGCGCGACCTTTACCGCTCGGACGACCAGCCCGAGCAGTCCTACTCGGAGCGCCAGCTCTTCGAGCAGGCCATGGACCGGATGAGCCGCGAGATCGGCGCCGTCAACCGGCTGACCCTCACCGAGGCCGTCCAGCTCATCGAAAAGAACCTGCAGAAGAGCCCGCGCCGCGGCCCCAAGGCCGAGGTCGCCGACGATCCCGAGGAAGCGGCCGCCTAAGCCTTCCACTGCAGCAGACCAAAAGAAGGGCCGGTGCGAACCGGCCCTTTTCGTTTGCGCGGGTGGCCCGTTGACAGCCTGTCTTGGAAGCGAGCTGCGGAAAAGTACAATTGAATCAACATACCGTCTTCTCACAGTCACGCGGATCAGCTACGCCTAAGGTGTTTCTTTAAGCTATTGCTCGGCTTCGGAAGAACACCTCTGACGCCGCGGCGTGGCTGACTTGCGGCAGACCACGGCGGAGACCTCGCGCCGGTTCGGAGAGGGCTAATGACTGGACGGATACTGGGTGCCGACCCCGTCGGCATCGACGATGGTGCTTTGCGCTTTTTCGGCCGTGACGGATTGCGAACGGTGCCCGTCGGGCGGAACACGCAGAGAGCCCCGTCCTGCGTCGAAAGGACCGATCGGATTCGGGGGCGGATGACGCCGGCATGGGCGCTGTCGGCCTTTCTGATCGGCGTCTCGATGCTCGCGCTTGCGATATCGGCGCAGCCGGCGAAGGCCCAGTCATGGAATGGCAGTGTCAGCACCGACTGGACGAACGGCGCCAACTGGAGTGGCGGCGCAGCCCCGACAAACGGCAGCGTGACCGTCAATACGCCGTCTAACCCGGCCGTCTTGGGGGTAAACGGGGCTGCGACCGGTACGACCGGCGATTTCTCTCTTGGTACTGTCGGCGGGTCGGGCAACCTGACCATCCAGAACGGCAGCACACTCACGAGCAACCCGTCCGGATTTGTCTTCATTGGACGAAATGCGGGATCGATAGGCGTCGTAAACGTGACGGGCGCAGGCTCTGACTGGAATATTAATGGCGTCGGCAACTCTCTCATCTTGGGCCAGATTCCAGTGGGTACCGGTACCGCGCCCACCGGCACGCTGAACATCAGCAATGGCGGTGCCGTCAACACGGCCGGCGACATCGTCGTTGGGGAGACCAGGGGGACCGGCGTTCTGTCGGTGACGAGCGGGGGCAAACTGACAACAGGGCGGGACGCCTACATCGGCCGATTCGTCGGCTCGGACGGAACCGCGACGATCACGGGGACCGGTTCATCCTGGGCGATCACGAATCGACTGTTCATCGGCAATGGCGGCCCCGGCGCATTGACGATCAGCAACAATGCCGTTGTCGACGTTGGGACCTCCACAAATGTCGGCACCTCCGGCAGTCAGGGCACGCTCAACGTCACGAGCGGCGGCGTGTTGCAAACGCAGACGCTCGTTCGGAGTACCGGCCCCGTGCAGGTCAATTTCGATGGTGGTACGCTGCGCGCCAAAACAAGCACGACGAGCTTCGTAAGCGGCTTTGCCGGCACCGAACTCAACATCGCCTCTGGCGGACTGACCGTCGACACGGCCGGGTTCAACGTGACTGCGTCCTCACCCTTCAGCGGCACGGGCACCTTCACCAAGATCGGTGCCGGCACGCTGACGCTCAGCGGCGCGAACAGCACCAATTTTTCCGGTGTGATGGCGATCAATGAAGGCACGCTCTCGGTGGGCGCTGCGACCAATCTGGGGACCGGCGGGCTGAGCTTCGACGGTGGCATCCTGCAAAACACCGGCGCATTCACGACGGCGCTGCCGGTGACGCTCAATACGGGCGGCGGCACATTTCAGACCGACGCCAATCTGACGGTCGGAGGAACGATCGGTGGCACCGGCCCGCTCACCAAGACTGGTGCCAGCGCTCTCACGCTGACGGGTGCCAACACGTACAGCGGCCAGACCTGGATTCAGTCCGGCACGCTGGCTCTATCCGGCAGTGGTGCGATTTCGAACTCGAGCCGCGTGGTTGCCGACGGCACCTTCGACATCTCCGGCGTGACACCGACAAGCGCGAGCATCCGGAGCCTTGCTGGCAGCGGCAATGTTGCGCTCGGTGCCAAGACGCTGGTGCTGACCAATGCCAACGACACGTTCTCAGGCGCGATCACCGGGACGGGTGGCCTGACGGTCTCCGCCGGCACACAGACCCTGACCGGCACGAGCAACTACACCGGCGGCACGCTTGTGAATGGCACCGGCAACCTGCAACTTCTGAACGGCGGCCAGATCACCGGCACGAGCGCCACCACGTTGGACGGAGTTAACGCGACGGTGACGGCAACGGTGAGCGGCACAGGCTCGCTCCTGCAGACCGGGACCTTGACCGTGGGCAACAACACCGGAAGCAACGCCACCCTCAACGTCCTGAACGGCGGCGTCGTTAGAGGGACGAACAACACCGCTACCACGCTCGCCGGAAACGGTGGACAGACAGCGATCGTCAACGTGGACGGCGCAGGGTCCCGTCTTGAACTCGCCGGCGGGCTAAACGTCGCCAGTGCCAACGTGGCTTCGAACGGCTTTCTGAATATCACCAACGGTGGCGCCGTCCAGAGCGCCGGCGGACTCATCGGTACTTCTTTTGCCGCGACTGGTGCGAAGTCGGTCGTGATCTCGGGGGCTGGATCGAGTTGGACGGCGACCGGGGATCTCTCTTTGAGGACCGGCGCATTCTCGGTGCTGGGCGGCGGCGCGGCGAGCGCCGCCACCTCCACGATCGGAAGTTCGTTGGCAGGCGGAATCGCCAACCTGCTAGTTTCCGGCGCCGGCTCAACCTGGTTTGTCACCGGCAACCAGATAGTGGGCAACAATGCGTCAAAAGCGTCCGTCACGCTGGCTGACGGCGCGCACATGACCGTCGGCGGCACGTTGACGGTGGCGAACGGTGCCGCATCAACCGGCGTCCTCAACATCGGCGGGGCGGAGAATTAGGCGGCCACCGGCGCGGGCACGCTGAACGCCGCGACGCTGACGTTCGGGCCGGGCACTGG
>DATCRS010000073.1:0-21444 GCA_036568845.1 Devosia sp.
CTCATCGAGCGGCGCATCGCCCTCGAAGCGCGGCGCCAGCTGCGCTTTTCGAATCTCTCGATCAAGCAGATTGCGGCCGAGCTGGGCTACGACGATCCGGCCTATTTCACCCGCTTCGCCACCCGCGCTCTCGGCACGCCACCCTCAAACTACCGCGCCGCCAGCCGCACCTTGCCCCCGCCTCAAAACATGAACGCCGCGGTGAGTTCGACGCTGCGCCGCGCGGAGTTCGACACGCTCGAATAGACCTGTTCGACATAGGAGAGACGCAGCGCCAGCTGCGGGCTGAGGACGAGGCCGAGCGTGGCGCCGAGGGCGACCGACTGGTGCGCCGCGGCCGTTTCCACGCCACCGGCGGTGGTGCGGCCGCCGGTCTCCGCATAGGCATCGAGCGCCGCCCACACCATGGGACTGAACGTGTGGGTGACGTGGCCTTCGACCTGCCACAGCGGGTCCTGGCTGCTCACCGACCCGAACGCATTGGGGTTGTCGCCGAAAATGTGGACGCTCGGCACGATCTCGAAGGTGGTGATCGTCGGGTCGATCATCGAGTCTGCCAGCACATAGCTCAGCGGGACGCTGGCCTGCAGGGACCACCGGTTCTGCCCCAGATTCGTCAGCCGGGTCGAGCTGTAGTCACCCGTGGGGAGGAACAGCTTTGCGGCGACGCCGGCCCGGAAGCCGGGCTTATGCTGCGCATATTCCATCGGACCAAGCGCAGGCGAGCCGAAAAGGCCCAGTTCGCCGCCGACGAAGAGGTCGCCCAGCGCCAGGCTGTTGTTGACGGGCACGACACCGAAGCCGGTGTCGATGACGCCCGACAGGCCGCCGATCGGCAGGCCGATCAGGATGGCGCCGGCATTGCCGCCGATATCGATGGTGCGCCGGTAGGACGCGGTGAGCACACCGGTGTCGATTCTCGTCGCGCCAACTTCCGTATGAAGGCCGTAGGCCGTGAGGCTGGCAATGTTGGTGCCCTCGGGCAGTAGGAAATAGGCGCGCGCCCCATCCTGGGCCAGCGCACCGGCAATCATGAAGACGGACGCAATCGCGGCCAGCATTATTCGCAGCATGGTTTCCCCTTGTCGGCTCGCTGATGCTGGCAGCACACCTGCCAGATGCCTGAGCCTTCCCCGCAGCAACACTGCACCGGCTACCGGCCGCCACCAAGCGGTCCGCCGCTCCGCTTGCCGCATTCCTGGAACAAGTTGCACGTTTCACACAGGCGGCCAGTCTCATGATGGGACAATTTCTGTCCCGCGTCCCATCAATCGTGTTGAGAGCAGCGGACGGTTCGTGCGAATATGGTGGGCGGCGAGGGAGGTGAACATGGCCACCCAGCAAGGCTATTTCCTGATCGCGGACATCACCGGCTACACGCATTATCTCAGCGAGTCCGAGCTCGATCACGCGCAGCAGACGCTCACCGCTCTCCTCAACCTCCTCATCCAGCACACCAAGCCGCCGCTCATCATCTCCCGCCTCGCCGGCGATGCGGTGATCAGCTACGGGCTGGCCGAGGGGTTCTTGCAGGGCCAGGTGTTCGTTGAGAGCATCGAGGACACCTATGTGAGCTTCCGCCGCATGGTGGAGCTGATGGTCCACAACACCACCTGCCCCTGCAATGCCTGCCGCAATATCGGCCTGCTGGACCTCAAGTTTTTCGTCCACTACGGCCAGTTCGCGGTACAAAGGCTCGACGCGCATGACGAGCTCGTCGGTTCAGATGTCAACCTGATCCACCGGCTGACCAAGAACCACGTCACCGAAGCGACCGGGCTCAAGGCCTACATGCTCTACACCGAAGCCGCGATCCGGCAGCTCGGCCTATCCGGTGACGCGGGGCAGTTCATTGTTCTCGAGGAGGTCTACGAACACCTCGCTCCCGTCCGCGTCTATGTCCAGGATATGCATCCGGTCTGGGAGGCCAAGCGCGATGCGCTGCAGGTGAGCATCGCGCCACAGGACGAGCTTTACCGGCTCGAGATCGACATCGACGCGCCGCCGGAAACGGTGTGGGAGTATTTCGTGCAACCCGAGCACTTCAACGTGCTCCTCGGTGGCGATCGCACGGCGATCGTCGAGCTCAAGGGCGGGCGCGTCGATGTGGGCAGCGCCTATCAGTGCTACCACGGCGACTCCCACGTCACGAACACGGTCGTCGGCTGGCATCCGTTCGACGATTTCGTCATGCAGTTCGACGTGCCGTCGCCGGTTGCCGGTGCGACCTGCCTGGCCGAACTGCGGCTCGCTCCCACGCCGACCGGCACGCGCCTCTCCGAAATCATGAGCAAGTCGCGTGGCCCGCTGCTCGCGCGCCTCGCCGCCGACCAGGGGCTGAAGGTCCACCGCGAGCGCATCCGCGTGCTCATCGCCAACTTCAAGGCCCATATCGAAGCCGACCTCGCCACCCGCCGCCCCGCCCCATCACCCCAGACGACGTTCTCGGCGAGCGATATCGGTACTTCGGCACGCGCCGCATTGGTCGCCGGGTGAGCGCCGGCCGGAGGCCTTGAGCTTGAAGCGCTCTCCCGGTCCTAGCTCGCCTTGAGCGCTCCCGGGCCGGGGATGGCGCCGGGCGGGCATTTGCCCAGGATGATCATGCCCAGCACTTCGTCCTTGGTGACGTCGGTGACGCGAGCCGTCCCGACGACGCGGCCGTTCTTCATCACCGCGATCCGGTCGGCGAGGTCGAAGACGTCGTGGATGTCGTGGCTGATGAGGAAAATGCCGATGCCCTGCGCCTTGAGCTGCATGATGAGCTCGCCGACTTGCGCAGTCTCCTGCGGTCCGAGCGCCGCGGTGGGCTCGTCCATGATCAGGATGCGGGCATTGAAGTGGATGGCACGGGCGATGGCGACCGACTGCCGCTGGCCGCCCGAAAGCGACTTCACCGGCTCCTTGAAGCGGCGGAAATTGGGGTTGAGCCGGCCCATCACCTTGCGGCACTCGGCCTCCATGGCGATGTCGTCGAGCGTACCCCAGCGGGTGCGCAGCTCACGTCCCAGATAGAGATTTGCCGCCGCGTCCACGTTATCGGCGAGCGCCAGCGTCTGGTAGATCGTCTCGATGCCGAAGGCCTTGGCATCGCGCGGATTGGAAATCTCTGCATCCTTGCCGTCGATGCGGATAACGCCGGAATCGCGCTTGTAGGCGCCGGACAGCACCTTGATCAGCGTCGACTTGCCGGCGCCGTTGTGGCCGAGCAGGCCCACCACTTCGCCCGGATAAAGGTCGATCGTGGCATGGTCGACCGCCTTGATGCCACCGAAGGCGATCGAGATGTCATTCATCTCGACCAGCGGAGCAGGCGGCGATACGGCCGCGGCAGATATCTCCTGGGTGCTCATGTCTGCCTCCTCACTTCACGCGCCGACGATAGATCTGGTCCACAAACACGGCGAGAACCAGCACGATGCCGACCACGATGTTGGTATAGGCCGAGTCCACATTGAGCAGCGCCATGCCCGATTGCAGCGATTGCATAAGCAGCGCGCCCAGGATGGCGCCATATATGGTGCCGATGCCGCCCGCGAGCGAGGTGCCGCCGATCACTGCTGCGGCGATCACGTAGAGCTCGTTGAGCGTGCCCAGCGCTGTCGTCGCGGCATCCAGACGCGCGGACGCGATGACGGCGGCGATGCCGACCAGGCCGCCCATCAGCGTATAGACCATCACCGTCAGCCGCTTGGTGTTGACGCCGGCGAGCAGGGCCGCTTCCGGATTGCCGCCGGTCGCGAAGATGTAGCGGCCGAAACGCGTGCGGCGGGCGACGAAGGTCATCACCAGCCCGACCGCGAACATGATCAGCACCGGGATCGGGTAGCCGGTTTGGAACGTCAGGCCATCGAGGCAGGTGACGACCTTGTCGCCCGCCTGGCAGATGGCAAGTCCGGCCTTGTCTTCGACACCGGGCGGGATGGGAATGTTGTTGTCGAGCGCGAAACGCTCGGCGACGCGGGGGGGATAGAGGTAGGAATTGACCACCGCCGTGGTTCCCAGCACGGCTGCACAGCCGACCACTACGCTGAGGATCTCGGCCCAGACCGGCTTGGGCTTGAAGCCGAACTTCAGCCGGCGCCGCCGTCCCGCGACGACGCCGATGCCGATGCCGATGCAGGCGACCGCCGCCAGCGCCCAGCTCCAGATCGGCCCGATCGAGGCCGCAGGACCATTGCCGCCGATCAGCTTGAACGTCTTGTCCATCGGCGCCACCGTGACGCCGCTGGCAATGAGGAATGCCGCGCCGCTGAAGGCGATGAGGCCACCCAGGGTGACGATGAAGCTCGGGATCTGTCCATAGGCTATCAGCACCCCATTGATCGCTCCTATGGCGGCGCCCAGCGCGATGGCGAACACCACCGCGATGATCCAGATGGCGGGGTGGCCCACGCCGAGCGCCGGCCCGAGGTGGAAGACCTGCAGCACGCCTGTCGCTACCGCCACGATGCTCAGCATCGAGCCGACCGAGAGGTCGATCTGGCGCAGCACGATGACCAGCACCATGCCGGTGGTCATGACCGCGATTACCGAGGTCTGGACCAGAAGGATCCAGAGGTTTCGCGAGGTGAGGAACGAGCCGCCGAACACGCCGCCGCCACCGGGCCTGAGGATCGAGCTGATGATGTCGAACCCGACCCAGATCGCCGCCATCGCAGCCAGCATGCCAAGCGTGCGTGTATCGATCTCAGCGGCCCGAATGAGGCGCGAAATAGGGCCCTCGTTGCTGGCCGCAGGGCCCCCGGTATTTGATTGGTCTGCCATCCCCACCCCCGGGCCGATCGTTGCGGCCCTCCTCCGGCGAAGATCCCCATCGCCGGAACAATTCAACATCTGGTGCGCCACACGACGGCGGCACCGAACGAGAAGGCCGCGCCACCTTGGGAGGCGGCGCGGCCGGTATATGCGTCAGGTCAGGCCGGACCGGTCAGTTGCAGGCCGCGACCGTACCAGCGGCGACGCCGGCGCAGGCCTGTTCCTTGGTGATGTGACCGGCGTCGATCGCCACCTGGATGTTGTCCTTGGTGATCGGGGTCGGCGCGAGCAGGATGGCGTTCATCTCGACGCCCTTCTTGCCGCCGTTGAACTTGGCAACGCCCTCGATGGTGGCCGGGTCGGCGCCGTCGGCAAGCGCGAGCGCTGCCTTGGCCGCGACCGTGCCGAGGTCGACCGAGTTCTTCCACACCGAAACCAGCTGGGTGCCGAGCGCAACGCGGTTGATGGCGGCGAGGTCGCCGTCCTGGCCGGTGACCGGAACCGTGCCGGCAAGACCCTGGGCATCGAGGGCCGCGACCACGCCCGAGGCCATGCCGTCGTTTTCGGACAGCACGGCGTCGACCCCGTTATTGGTCGAGGTCAGGCACTGCTCCATGTTCTTCTGGGCGTTGTCCGGCTTCCAGCCGTCGGTGAAGGTCTCGCACACATTGGTGACCTTGCCCGAGTCCATGGCGTCCTTGAGGACCTCCATCTGGCCCTGGAACAGGAACGTCGCGTTCGGGTCGCCCTTGTCGCCCTTGATGAAGGCGTAGCGGCCCTCCGGCTTAACCTTGAGCATCTCCTGGGCCATGATGCGGCCGACGCCGACATTGTCGAAGGTGATGTAGAGCGCGCTCGGATCCTCGAACTGCACGTCGTAGGCGATGGCCTTGATGCCGGCGTCGTTGATCTTCTGGATCGAGGGCAGGATGGCGTCGGAGTCGAAGGCGACGACCAGGATGACATCCGGCTTCTGCGAGATCAGGCTCTCGATATCCGCGGCCTGCTTCTGCGCCGAGCCCTGTGCGTCGGTCGATACATAAGTGTCGCCAGCAGCTTCCACGACCGCCTTGATCGCAGCCTCGTCCGTCTTCCAACGCTCTTCCTGGAACGTCTTCCACGACACGGCGATCGTCTTGCCGGCGGCCATCACCGCGGTCGACGACATGCTGACCAGAACAGCGCCGGCAGCAAGCATAGCTAGGGTTTTGAATTTCATTGTCGAGCCCTCCCAGACCCCCTGCGGAACCTCATGCGTCCACTGCCAGACAAACCACGCCGTCGTTCCGCAGCTTCATGTGTCGATTTGTCTGTGAGGTACGCGCTCGAACGCTGCATCAGGCTTGTTGGCAAGTCAATCCGCATCCCGTTGGCCGCAGATAATTATGCAGCTTTCCGTCAATCCCGACTTTCGACCAAGCCATTGACCGGCGGACAATTGCCGGTTGAGATAGAGCTGCGGGAAAGCGGTGGGGCGAATGCCGCGCCGGCCCGGGACTTGGGGGGGAAGATGGGATTTCGCCGGATTGCCGCGATGGCCGTGGCAGTGCTGCTATGGTGTGTGACCAGCCTGGGAACCGCGCTTGCGGACGAGCGGCGCGAGCCTGGCGTCCTCCTCAGGGACTGGTACTCCCTGATGAACGAGCTGGTCCGCCACACGCCGACCTATTCGCCACCCGTCGCCAGCCGTTCCTTCGGTTACCTCGGCATTACGGCCTTCGAAGCCGCGGTGGGCGGTTCGGACAAGCTGGTGTCGCTGGTCGGCCAATTGCATGGGTTCGATGAGGTGCCGCAGCGCCAGGCCGGCGCCACCTATGACGAGACCGTCATCATCAGTGCCGCCATGTCGGACGCCGTCGTCTTCTATTTCGGCAATACCGGGCCGACCGGCCAGCGCGCCATCAACCGGGCCCAGGCCAAGTGGCGCGCGCTCGCGGTCGAAGGTGTGCCCGAGGACGTGGTGCAGCGCAGCGAAGCCTTCGGCAAGGCCATGGCAGCCGCCATCTTCGCCTGGTCCCAGGATGACGGCGGCGCGACTGTCATCAACATGGGCTTTCCCTACGAGCTCGAGCTCCCCAAGGGCGAGGACAAGTGGGTGCCCACCAGCCTCGTCCAACAGCAGCAGCTGCCGCTCCTGCCCGACTGGGGCAACAACCGCACCTTTGCGTCGCCCTCGGGAGCGGCATGCGCCACGCCCGGCAACCCCGCCTACAGCACCGAGGCCAGCTCCCGGTTCTACCAGGAGGCTGATGAGGTCTATCAAACCGTGAAGAACGCCACGCCCGAGCAGGTCGCCATCGCGCGGTTCTGGTCGGACGACCCGATGTTGTCCATGACCCCGCCCGGCCATTGGATCTCCATTGCCCTGCAGGTCGCGGACCGGGCGGACCTCTCGCTCGATGACACGGTCGATCTGCTCGCGCGGATGGGGATCGCGATGTCGGATGCCTTCGTGGGCTGCTGGCACGAAAAGTACATCTACAATCTCATCAGGCCCGTCACCTACATCAAGCGCCTGATCGATCCGAAGTGGGAGCCGCTGCTCAACACCCCGCCTTTTCCTGAATATCCGAGCGGCCACAGCGTCGTCTCCGGCGCCATGGACGCGGTGATGACGGCATTCTTCGGCGACAACTATGCCTTCGAGGACGGGACCGGCTCGCCGGACGGCCGCAGTCCACGCACATTCGCGAGCTTCCATGCTGCGGCCGAGGAGGCCGGCATCTCGAGGCTTTATGGCGGCATCCACTTCCAGTCCGCCATCGTGGACGGTCTGGCGCAGGGGCGCTGTATCGGCGCCTATGCAGTCGCCCTCCGGACAAGGAAATAGCAAAGATGCGCAAGCTCCTCCTTGTTGCGGCGACGCTGGTGCAGGTCGGCCTCACCGCTCCTGCCCCGGCGCAGTCGCCCGCCGTCCCGGCCTTTGTCGACGAAACCGCCAGTTCCGGCATCACCACGAGCTATGACGGCGACTGGTTCTACATCGTCGGCGGCGGTGTCGGCGCCTTCGACTGCAACGACGACGGCTATGAGGACATCGTCCTGCCCGGCGGCGAGTCGAAGGCCCAGCTCTACGTCAATACCAGCAAGCAGGGCGGCAGCCTGACTTTTGCGCCCCAGGAAAGCGGGCTCGAGTTCGAGAGCGTCGGCGGCTTCTACCCCGCCGACATCGACAGCGACGGCATCACCGACCTGCTGGTCCTCCGGGTGGGCGAGAACCTGGTGATGCGGGGCCTGGGCGCCTGCCGGTTCGAGCGGGCCAATGAGGCCTGGGGCTTCGACGGCGGCGACGCCTGGACCGCTTCGGCGGCCCTGACATTCGAACACGGATCGACCTGGCCGACGATCGCGGTGGGCAACTATGTCGACCGCTATGAGGACATCTCGCCCTGGGGATCGTGCACCGACAACTGGCTGCATCGGCCCGGCGAGTCCCGCAAGTTCGCGGCGCCCCTGCCGCTGAAGCCGAGCTTCTGTGCTCTCTCGATGCTCTTTACCGACTGGGACAAGTCGGGGACGCCGAGCCTGCGCGTCTCCAATGACCGCGAGTACTACGAGGGTGGCCAGGAGCAGATGTGGCGCATCCTGCCCGGTGTAGAGCCGAAACTCCTCACACCCGCCGATGGCTGGAAGGCGCTGCGCATCTGGGGCATGGGTATCGCCGGCTACGACCTCGATGGTGACGGCTACTCCGAATACTTCCTCACCAGCATGGCCGACAACAAGCTGCAGACCCTGGCCACGCCCGGCCCCAAGGCCGACTACAAGGACGTCGCCTATGCCCGGGGCGTGACGGCGCACCGGCCCTATACCGGCGACGACCTCCGCCCCAGCACCGCCTGGCATCCGCAGTTCGAGGACGTCAACAATGACGGCCTGGTCGATCTGTTCGTCGCCAAGGGCAATGTCGACCAGATGCCCGATTTCGCCATGCACGACCCGAACAACCTGCTGCTGCAGGGCGCCGACGGCAAGTTCGTCGAAATGGGCGACAAGGCGGGCATCGCCAATAACGGCAATTCCCGCGGCGCCGCTCTCGCCGATTTCAATATGGACGGGCTCTTGGACCTCGTCGTCGTCAACCGCCGGACAGGCGCGCAGGTCTGGCGCAATACCGGGGCAGAGGGAGACGGCAACTGGATCGCGCTCGAGCTGCGGCAGGGTGCACCCAACGAGGATGCCATCGGCAGCTGGATCGAGGTCACGCGCGGGGACGTCACCATGCGGCGCGAGCTCACCGTGGGCGGCGGCCATGCCGGCGGCCAGCTGGGCTGGGTGCATTTCGGCCTGGGCGCTGAGACCGCGACAAGCGTCGCCGTGGTCTGGCCCGATGGCACCCGTTCCGAATGGCCCGACCTCGCCGCCAGCGGCTTCTACCTGCTCGAGCGCGGCAAGCCCGCGGCCCCGTTCGAGCCCCGCGACTGACGGGCGTGACCATGTCGTTGGCCAGACGGCTCGCCGTAGCCATCCTCTTTACCGCCCTCCTCACAGCGGGAGCGGTAGCGGGCGAGGCGGAGGGCATGATGGCCTACCGGCTCGGCCACTTCGACGCCGCGCTGCGTGAGCTGAAGCCGGCCGCTGCCGCGGGCAGCGTGCGGGCCCAGGCCACGGTCGGCGCCATGTACGCCACCGGCCAGGGTGTGGCGCAGGATGCAGCCGAGGCCGTGAGGTGGCTCGGCCTCGCCGCCGCCAGGGGCGATGCCGAAGCGCAGTTCAATCTCGGCTACGTTTATGAAGTCGCCCTCGGAAACTACACCGAGGCCGTCAAGTGGTACCGCCTTGCCGCCGAGCAGGGACGATCCGACGCCCGCTACAATCTCGGCGCCATCCTCAAGGAAGGCGGCGACGGCGTGGCGCGGGACTACTCGGAGGCGGCTAGGTGGTTCCGCCTCGCCGCCGAGCAGGGCGACGCCTATGCCCAGCTGGATCTGGGCCTGCTCTATTTGCGCGGCAACGGGGTAGCGCAGGACCTTGCCGAAGCGCAGAAGTGGCTGCGCGCTGCCTCCGACCAGGGCTATGCGCCGGCGCAGCTCAACCTGGGCAACATGCTCTTCGAAGGGCACGGCGTCGACCGCGACGAGGCCGAGGCGGTGCGGCTGTTTGGGCTCGCCGCCGCCCAGGGCTACGCCCCGGCCCAGTTCAATGTCGGCATCTCCTACCACACCGGGCGTGGCATCGCCCCCGACGATGTCGAGGCAGCCAAATGGTTCAGGCTTGCCGCCGACCAGGGCCATGCCGCAGCACAGTCGAACCTTGCCATGCTCTACGATCATGGCCAGGGGGTGCCGCAGGATGACGCGCAGGCGCTGCACTGGTACTCGCTCGCCGCCGACCAGGGCGATGTCTACGGCCAGTACGGCCTGGGTGCGATGTATCGCAACGGCTACGGCGTCGCCCAGGACAATGTCATGGCCTACATGTGGACAAGCCTTGCCGCCCAGCAAGGCCTCGCGGCAGCCATGAAGGACCTCGGCATCCTCACCGAAAGGATGAGCCCGGCCGAAATCGACCAGGCCCGCTCTCTCGCCATCGCCTGGGTCCAGCGCTTCCGCTCAAAGTCGCCTTGAGCGAGGTTGCCGACGCAAGCAGCTCGCAAACTTCCTCGCCTCTCCGGCAGCCCGCTGCGGCTCCGTCGGCTTGGAACATTGGCGAACCCCACATGTCCAAACTTCCTCACTCTCCGGTCCCGCTGCCCCGCATCAGATCAGCTGACGGATCAAACGTTGGCAGAGCGCGGGGGCGACGAGGACGGGGGTGGAATCGCTGATCTGGTCGATCGATCCGATGACCGGGAGTGCCTGGAGCTGCGGGTCCTCAATTGTGGCCCGAACCGCGGCGACGGCGTCGTCGGCGTTGATGGTCGTGAATGGACGGTCGTGGTAGGGGCCCACTTTAGCCTCGAAGGACGCGAGGCCGATCGCGGCCTGCTGCTGCGCCAGCTCGAGATAGGCCGCCGCCAGAGCTTCGCCACGTTCTTCCCATGCTGCGGCGGCAACGGCGCGGGTGAGAAGCGGCGTGAGCGACGCCGCAATTGGCAGGTGGGCGAAGGCGGTGCCGAACCATTTGGCGTAAGGGGCGTAGCGGCGCTCGAGGAGGAAGCCCATGCGCATGATGTCGCGCACCAGCCGGCCGGCGACGACGCGCGAGCCGAGATCGTCGCCGACCTGCCCTGCGCGGCCGACGAAGGCCTGCTCTTCGGCGATGCGTCGCCATTGGCAGGCGATCTTGTAGCGCCACACGTCGCGCGGCAGGTAGGCCAGCTGTTCCCGGGCTCTGCTCAGCTGGCCTGTGTCGTCGTGGAAGACGGCCCCGGCCGTGAAGGCGAGCAGCGCCTGCTCGGGAATGCCAAGCCATTGCAGCGGGCCGAGATCGTCGATCGATCGCGCCCCCAGCATGCGCTGCAGGGTGGCCTCGACCGTGTGCACCTCGAGCCCGTGCTCGATCGCCCCGACTGCGCCCTCGCCACCTGCCGGCGGATGGGGGCGACTGCGCCAGCCGATCGGCTCGCCGAGATAGGTTGTGGGTACCGCCGCTGAAAATGCGGTGACCAGCCGGTGGGCTTCCTCCTCGAACCGATCCTCCGCGAGGAAGATGTGGACCCGTGGCCCCCAGTTGTGATCCTTCGATATCTCGTCGTCGAAGCCGAGCAGCTCCGAGCCATAACCAATCAGGGCCGCAGCGTAGGGCAGGCCGGGCGCCGCTTCATCGAGCCAGGGTCGGACCATATCGGCATAGAAGCGGCGCGACAGTTCGATGCCCTGCATGACAGCCCCCCAAAGGTCCGGCCGTCTGCGTAACGGCAAGATCGCAGGAGCACAAGGGCAACTGACGAGGCGTCTCTCGCGGAGGCAGCCGGTCACGACGGTACCGTTGGTCTCGCGCCTCGACCGGGTCGGGCTTCCCGGAGGAAGCCCGGCGCGAGGTTCCGACTTGCGGCGGCGGGCCCCAGTCGACGCCTCACGGTTGCGGAGCCCTCGCTTCGCATCGAGACACTGATTTGACTAGAAGATTGGCGCACCCGGCGAGATTCGAACTCACGACCTCTGCCTTCGGAGGGCAGCGCTCTATCCAGCTGAGCTACGGGTGCAGCGCCGGTGAGGGATAGGCGATTGGCGCGGGGAGCGCAAGCTCCCGGCGTTGCATGTCAGGCCGGCGCGCGTTCCCAGAGCCGGTTGAGCTCGGTGAGCAGGGCGAAGGTGACGCCACCGTCGTCCGGCACGAAGTCCGTCTCGTCCGCATCGGCGTCCTCGGCAGCATCGTCGTCCTCGCGGGCGCGGATGGCTTCGAACACTGCGGCGATGCCGGCCTCGAGCCCGTCATCGGTCGGCGCCAGGTCGACGCCGCGCACGCCCTCGTCGTCGAGAGCCGCTTCGGGCATGGTTTCGGGAGCGCTGAGCCCCATCAGACGGACCATTTCGTCGTGGTTGGCCATCTCGATCGCCTCCTTCTGGTCGCGAATGAACAACGGCTAGCCACGGCAAGAGTCCGCAACGGGGCGACAATGGGGTGATTTCGGGGCCGCCCGAGGCCGGCGTCAGAACGGCGCCGGGCTCGTAAAGGTCATTTCCCGCCCGTCCTCGGGGTGGAAGAAGGTGAGCATTTCGGCGTGGAGCTGCAGCCGGTCGGCCGCCGCCAGCGCCTCGCCGGTGGCGTAGAACTGGTCGCCCAGCATCGGGTGGCCGATGGCCAGCATATGGACGCGGAGCTGATGCGTGCGGCCGGTGAGCGGGTTGAGCGCGACGCGTGTCGCTCGCTCTTCGCGCTCCAGCACGTGCCACTCGGTCTGGCTCGGTCGGCCGAACTCCCAGTCGACCCGCTGGCGCGGCTTGTTCTCCCAGTCGGTGGCGAGCGGCATGTCGACGAGGCCATGGTCCTCGGCCATCCGGCCCCAGACGCGGGCGATGTAGCGCTTCTTCGTCCGGCGTTTCTCGAACTGCTGCCCGAGATCGCCGAGCGCCTTCTTGTCGAGCGCCATCAGAACGATGCCGGAAGTGTCCTTGTCGAGCCGGTGCACCAGTGTCGCCTTCGGCCACTTCTCGCGCACCCGGGCCTCGAGGCTGTCGGCAAGGGCAGGGTCCTTTCCCGGCACGGTGAGGAGGCCGCTGGGCTTGTCGAGCACCAGGAGGCGCTCGTCGGCATGGAGCACGGTGAGCCACGGATCGGTGGGCGGTTCGTAGACATAGGTCTTGGGCATCGGGTTGAGCATCGGCGCCCTATAGCAGGCTCGGCGGCGATCGCGAAACTTGCGCTACGTACCTCAGAACCCCCTTGGCGGCGCCCCGTCGCTGCTGCCATGATGCGGGCAGGGAGATTCTGGCGCGCCCGTCCGGGCGCTGCCGTTCCAGCAAATGGGAGTGAGGCATGGCCGCTCAAAGGCGTGTGGGCGTGGGCATTATCGGCACGGGGAACATTTCCTCGGCCTATCTCAAGGCGATGCAGGGCTTCGACGTGCTCGACATCCGTGGGCTCGCCGACATGAAGCAGGACCTGGCTGAAAAGCGCGCCGCCGAGTTCGGCGTGCCGGCAGCGGCGTCGGTCGAGGCGCTGCTCGCCGACCCCAGCGTCGAGATCATCGTCAATCTCACCATCCCGCGGGCCCATGTCGAGGTGGGCCTCCGCGCCGTGGACGCCGGCAAGCACATCTATGGCGAAAAGCCGCTCGGCATCAGCTTCGCCGAGGGCAAGAAGCTGGTCGATGCGGCCAAGGCCCGGGGCGTGCGGGTGGGCTCGGCGCCCGACACCTTCCTCGGCGGCGGTCACCAGCAGGCCCGCGCCGTGATCGACAGCGGGGCGCTGGGCAAGGTGGTCGGCGGCACCGCCTATTTCGCCTGCCCCGGCCACGAATTCTGGCACCCCGATCCGGCCTTCTATTACGATGTCGGCGGCGGCCCGGTACTCGACATGGGGCCCTATTACATCACCCAGCTCGTCAACCTGCTCGGCCCGGTGGCCAAGGTGCACGCGCTGAGCCTCACCCCTTTTGCCGAGCGGCCGATCCGCTCCGAGCCCAAGAAGGGCCAGATGATGCCGGTCAAGGTCGCGACCCACGTCACCGGCACGCTGGTCTTCGCCTCGGGGCCGCTGGTGCAGGTGACGCTGAGCTTCGATGTCCCCAAGCACAGCCATCTCCCCTACGAGCTCTACGGTACCGAGGCGGCGATGCTGGTGCCCGACCCCAACTGGTTCGGCGGCGAGGTGAAGATCGCCAGGCCGCGCGAGGAGTTCGAGGATGTGCCGGTGACGCTGCCCTATGCGGACGGCAACTACCGCTCGCTCGGCGTCGCCGACATGGCCTACGGTATCCTCAACAATCGGCCGCACCGCGCCTCGGGCGAGCTGGCGCTGCACGTGCTCGAGGTGATGGAGGCCTTCGATATTTCGAGCCGCGAGGGCCGCACCGTCGACATCGCCACCACCGCCGAACGCCCCGCGCCCCTGTCGGAATCGCTGGTGGACGGCAAGCTGGGCTAGGGGCGGGGTCTGCGGCGGCGTGCCTCACGGGTAAACACCCAGTTCCGGTTCGCCGCGGCCTCTGGTATGAGGGGCCATGGGCAAGACCATCGCCATCCGCTTCGCCAGGCTCGCCGCCGGTCTCGTCGCCGTCGCGGCGCTTAGCGCCTGCTCGGTGGCCGGGCTGCAGAAGCTCGCCTCGGTAAAGGCACGGCCGGCGCCGGCTCAGGTCGCCACCGCCGAGCCCGCCATGGAGCCCGAAGCGGCGCCTTTCGAGCCGCTGGCTTTTGCCGCACCGGCCGGCCCGACCCGTGTCGACGCGCTGATCTCGAAATATTCCAACGAGTATGACGTGCCGGAGTCGCTCATCCGTCGCGTCATCCAGCGCGAGAGCGGCTTCAATCCGGCCGCGCAGAACGGGCCCTATCTGGGGCTGATGCAGATCCGGCACGATACCGCCCGCTCTATGGGTTATACCGGCTCGCCCTCGGGCCTGCTCGATGCCGACACCAACCTCAAATACGCGGTAAAATACCTGCGCGGCGCCTATCTGGTCGGCGGCCGCAGCCAGGACCAGGCGATGCGCAACTATGCGCGCGGCTATTATTATGACGCCAAGCGCCAGGGCCTGCTCGACGAAGCCGGCTTCCGCTGACGCTCCATTGAGCGGTGGAAACCGCTCCCCCGTAGATTCCGCCAAGCCCCCTTCGGCACTATCCTTTGCTCATTTCATGGGCAGGGGGTCCAAAATCATGTTCAGGAAGCTTTCCGCCGAATTCATCGGCACGTTTTGGCTGGTCTTTGCCGGTTGCGGCAGCGCGGTACTTGCCGCCGGGGTGCCCGAGGTGGGCATCGGCTGGCTCGGCGTCTCGCTCGCCTTCGGTCTCTCGGTGGTGACCATGGCCTATGCGGTCGGCGCCATTTCAGGCGGTCACTTCAACCCGGCGGTGACGCTCGGCCTCGTGCTTGCCGGGCGGGCCGACGCCAAAGAACTCGTGCCGTACTGGATCGCCCAGCTGCTGGGCGGCGTGGTCGGCGCCGGCATTCTCTATCTCATCGCCTCCAATGTCGCGGGTTTCGCGCCCGGCGGCTTTGCCGCCAATGGTTACGACGCGCTCTCGCCTGGCGGCTATGGCCTGCTGGCTGCGCTGCTGATCGAGATCGTGCTGACCGCGGTCTTTCTTCTTGTCATCCTCGGCGCCACCAGCAAGGCCGCACCCGGCGGCTTCGCGCCGCTCGCCATCGGGCTTTCGCTGACGCTGATCCACCTCATCTCCATCCCGGTCACCAACACTTCGGTAAACCCTGCCCGTTCGACTGCCACGGCAATCTTTGCCCAGAACGGCGCGCTGCTGCAGCTCTGGCTCTTCTGGGTGGCGCCGCTGGTCGGCGCGGCGCTGGGCGCGGTGATCTGGCGCTATCTCCTGGCCCCTGGCGAAACGCCCGACAATATCGGGCAGAAGTAGCTCCCGGCGTCGAAGCTATCGCCTCCCTCCCCGCAAGGGCAGGCTATCGCATATGGGGAAGTCGGCCCCGGTCTTCCTTCTCCCCCTGAGGGAGAAGGTGGATCGGCCGAAGGCCGAGACGGATGAGGGGTTGTCTCAATCGGCCCCGGACCTTGGCCTCTTTGCGCGCTGAACCACCCCTCATTCGTCCTTCGGCACCTTCTCCCTCCCCAGCGGTTGGCGTGCGCCAGAGCGCAATGCTAGTGGGAGAAGGCGACCCAACGAAAGCCGGGCGTCATATGCGACAGTTCCTCTCCTAGGCGGAGGGAGCGAGAGGTCGCTGGTTCGCCCTAATGCAGCGGCTTGCGGTCCTCTTCCTCCTCGAACGAGAAGGCGACGTCGGCATTGGCCGACAGCCGCACCTCGTCGCCTTCGATATCGGCGACCAGATCGGCGGGAATGTAGTGGTGATGGCCGGCGTGCCGGCCCTCGCCGCTGTCGGCCTTGGTGAGCTTGATGCGGCTGCCCTCTACGCCGTCGACGGTGCCGACCGGCACGCCGTCCGCGCCGATGACCTTCATGTGCTCGCGGATATTGCTGAGGTTCATTGCAGAGCTCCTTCGCCTGGTTGCGGGAAGGAACGCATCGGTCGCCGAAGGGATGCTTCCGCGCGCACACCAAACCTCGGAGGCGGGAGCCCGGTTCGCGTTTACCGCCGCCGGAACCGGCCGCGGTCGACTTCGCGGTGACGCATTTCGAGGTCGACCAGCGAGGTCGCCTCCTCGATATAGGCGGTTTCCTGGTCGCGGCGGTGGCGCCGGGTGAGAGTCTGCTTGAGATCGTCGAAAATGCCCATGACAGGTCTCCTTTCCTCAGAAAAGATGATACTGCCCTCGCCGCTCCGGTAGGCGTTGCCGCGCAGCGCAGCCATGCGTCAGGCGCCCAGTTTGGGGTTGCATCCCCGGCGCTACCCTTGTATGGAACCGCCTTCCGAACCGCCCGGCCGAAAAGGCATGCCGTGGCGGTTTTTGATGCGTGGGCGCGAGCCCCCTTGAATATGAAGGAAGCAAAATGCCGAAGATGAAGACCAAATCGGGCGCCAAGAAGCGCTTCAAGATGACTGCGAGCGGCCGCGTGAAGGCGGGCGTCGCGGGCAAGCGGCACCGGCTCTCCAGCCACGACGCGGACTACATCCGCTCCCACCGCGGCACCAAGGTGCTGTCGAAGGGCGATGAAGGCCTCGTTAAGTGGTACATGCCGTACAACCGTTAAGGAGCTGAGCCGATGGCACGCGTTAAAAGAGGCGTAACCGCTCACGCCCGTCATAAGAAGATCCTCAAGCAGGCCGAAGGTTTCTACGGCCGCCGCAAGAATACCATCCGCACGGCCAAGGCCGCGGTGGACAAGGCCGGCCAGTACGCCTATCGCGACCGCCGGGTGAAGAAGCGCAACTTCCGCGCGCTCTGGATCCAGCGCATCAATGCCGCGGTGCACGAGCATGGCCTGACCTATGGCCGATTTATCGACGGCCTCAGCAAGGCTGAGGTGGCTGTCGACCGCAAGGTGCTTTCCGATCTCGCGATCACCGAGCCCGCAGCCTTCGCTGCGCTCGTCGCGCAGGCCAAGAAGGCGCTGGACTATCTCGGGCCGGTCGAAAAGACCACGCACGAGCGCGTCTCGGCTTAAGCGTCTGGCCCCGAAAAGTTGCAGACTTTTCGGACCAGGCCAAGAGCACACCAGACAGCCCAGCTTCGCTGAGGTCGAAAATAGCGCCTTGCGCCACCCGTCCGGGCTGGCGCGGGGCGTTTTGTTTTGGTCTATAGCAGCCAACTCCACGACAACCCCGTGAGACCTCATGGTGAGCTTGTCGAACCACGAGGTCGGGTGCGCCGAGCGTGCCACGCCCTCGTCCTTCGACGGGGCTCAGGATGAGGGCTACTGAAACGAGCTGAACTAGCATGTCCCTCGACCAACAGATCGAAACGCTGCGTGCCGAGCTTTCCGCCGCCATCGCCGCCGCCGACAGCGAACAGGCGCTCGACGCCGTTCGCGTCGCCGCGCTGGGCAAGAAGGGCTCGGTCTCGGCCCTCCTCGCCTCGCTGGGCAGCATGGCGCCAGAAGAGCGGAAGACCGCCGGACCGGCGATCAATGGCCTTAAGACCGGGATTGCCGCGCTGATCGAAGAGAAAGGCGCGGCGCTCAAGGCTGCCGCGCTCGAAGCCAAGCTCAAGAGCGAAACCGTCGACATCACCCTGCCGCTCCGTCCGGCGCCGACCACACAGGGCCGCATCCATCCGGTGAGCCAGGTGATCGACGAAATCACCGCCATCTTCTCGGACATGGGCTTCTCGATCGCCGAGGGCCCCGATATCGAGACCGACTATTACAACTTCACCGCGCTCAACTTCCCCGAAGGCCATCCGGCGCGCGAGATGCATGACACCTTTTTCATGGCGCCCTCGCCCGACGGCGTGAAGCGGGTTCTGCGCACGCATACCTCGCCGGTGCAGATCCGGGTGATGCAGAAGACCAACCAGCGCCCCGAGGCTGGCTATCTCACGCCGGCGCAGGAGCCGCCGATCCGCGTCGTCATGCCGGGCCGCACCTACCGGCACGACAGCGACCAGACGCACACCCCGATGTTCCACCAGGTCGAAGGCCTCGTCATCGACAAGAGCGCCCATATCGGCCAGCTACGCTGGGTGCTCGAAGAATTCCTCAAGGCCTTCTTCGAGATCCCCAATGTCACGCTGCGGTTCCGGCCGAGCTTCTTTCCGTTCACCGAGCCCAGCATGGAAGTGGACGTGCAGTGCGACCGCTCGGGCAGCGAGGTGAAGATCGGCGAGGGCAGCGATTGGCTCGAAATCCTGGGCTGCGGCATGGTGCACCCCAACGTCCTGCGCAACTGCGGGCTCGACCCCGATGTCTACCAGGGCTTCGCCTGGGGCATGGGGATCGATCGGCTGGCCATGCTCAAATACGGCATGAACGACCTCCGCGCCTTCTTCGACGCCGACAAGCGCTGGCTCGACCACTACGGGTTCCGCCCCCTCGACTTGCCGACGCTGTTCGGGGGGCTGAGCTCTTGATTTAATTGTGGCCACGATTAAATGAGGCGTGGTAGATGAGTTTCGAATGGGATGAAGACAAGCGACGAAAATCCCGGCTGAAACACGGGATTGATTTCACTGAGGTCATCCACTTCGACATGGACACCGCGCAGCATCGTATCGATGGCCGCCAGGACTACGGCGAGACGCGCTACGTTTCCACCGGATACCTGCATGGCCGACTTCACGTGCTGTGCTGGACATTGAGGGAAGGGCGCCTTCGCGTCATCTCCTTGAGGAAAGCCAATGACCGCGAACAGAAAAGCTACTCGGACGCTTCCTGATCACCTCCCGCCATTGACGGACGAAGAGGGGGAAGTACGGGAACTCACCGCGGAAGACTTCAAGCATTTTCGACCAAGCTCGGAGTTTCCGGAGCTCGTCGAGGCCTTTGAGCGGGCCCGCGGTCAGCGCGGACCCCAGAAGACACCCGTCAAGGATCGCGTGGGGCTGCGGCTCGACCATGAGGTGGTGGAGTATTTCCGTTCGACCGGTCGCGGCTGGCAAAGCCGCATCAACGAGGTCCTCGCCGAGCATGTGAAGAAGGCCAGCCGTTGAGCCTGCAACCCCCACTCACGCCCGACCAGCAACCGGTCACCACCTTTGTCGTCACCGACATCGAGTCCGATGGGCATGATCCGCTGCAGAGCTCGATGCTGAGCTTTGCCTCGGTTGCCTGCGACGTCACCGGCAAGGTGCTCGATGACTTCGAGGCTGTGCTGACGCCGCGGGCGGACCGCAAGCCTGACCCGAACACGCTCGAATGGTGGAAGACTCAGCCGGACGCGTGGAGGCATGCGACAGAGAACCCGGAGCGGCCCGAAGTGGTGATGCCCCGCTATGCCGACTGGGTCGAGAGTCTCCCCGGCTTCCGCGTCTTTGCAGCCGCGCCGATGATCTTCGACGGGGTGTGGATGGACCATTACCTCTCGACCTTCGCCGGCACGCGCGTCCTCGGCGGGCCGTACAAGACCCGGCAGATCTTCCGCGGCGGCGGGGTCTGCCTCTACACCATGGCCGGCACGCTGCGCGGCGCCGAGTACCTCAAATGGGGCATGCAGCGCGTGCCACCCGAGTGGTATGGCCACATCGAACACACCCACAAGGCCATCGACGATGCCCGCGGCTTCGCCAATGTCCTGGGCAAACTTTTCGAGATCTCCGGGCAGCTGCCCAGGATCGAAGCGACCGAGAGCGTATACAAATGAAGTTCACCCTCGATTGGCTCAAGGAACACCTGGAGACCACGGCATCGGCCGACGAGATTTCCAAAGCACTGACCATGATCGGCCTCGAGGTCGAAGGCGTCGAGCAGCAGGGCAAGGCGCTCGAAAAGTTCGTGGTCGCCAAGGTGGTGCTCGCCGAGCGGCACCCGAACTCGGACCACCTTAGCGTCTGCAAGGTGGATGCGGGGACGGGCGAGTTGATCGACGTGGTCTGCGGCGCGCCCAACTGCGTCACCGGCATGAAGTCGGTCTTTGCCGCTCCCGGCACCTACATCCCGGGTAAGGACTTCGAGCTCAAGGCGGGCGTGGTGATCCGCGGTGCGCCGTCAAACGGCATGCTGTGCTCGGCGGCGGAGCTCGAGCTTTCCAACGACCACGAAGGGATCATCAGCCTGCCCGAGGACGCACCGGTCGGTGAGAAATATGTCGACTATGCCGGCATCAACGGCGTGGTCTTCGACATCTCGATCACCCCCAACCGCGGCGACGCTACCGGCGTCTATGGGATCGCGCGCGATCTCGCGGCTTTCGGTCTCGGGACACTCAAGGAGACCGACATGTCGCCGGTGCCCTCCAAGGGTCCGACGCCGATCCCGCCGCTGCCGCATCAGTTTGCGCCGGGCGAGCCCAAGGCGATCCGCAAGTTCGCCGGGCGCTATATCCGCGGCGTCAGGAACGGTCCGTCGCCCGACTGGCTGCAGCAGCGGCTGCGCGCCGTGGGGCTGCGGCCGATCAACGCCATTGTCGACATCACCAACCTCGTCTCGCTCGGCTGGGGCCGGCCGCTCCACGCCTACGATGCCGACAAGGTCGAAGGACAGATGGTGCTGCGCCCAGCCAAGCCGGGCGAGGAGTTCGACGCGCTCGACAACCGCGTCTACGAGCTCGACGGAACGATGACGGTGATCGCCGACGACAGGGGCCCGCTCTGCCTCGGCGGCATCATGGGCGGCATCCGCACCGGCTGCACCGACGGCACCGTCAACCTCTTCATGGAATGCGCGAGCTGGGACCCGGACCTCATCGCCCAGGCCGGTCGCAAGACCGGCATCGTCTCGGACGCCCGCTATCGCCTCGAGCGCTCGGTCGACCCGGCACTCACCGAGCCGGGGCTCGAACTCGCGACGCGGCTGGTGCTCGAGCTTTGCGGCGGCGAGCCGCTGGAACGCTCCATCTCCGGCGAGGATGTCTATCCCAACACCGTCATCGACTTCCCGCTGTCGGAGGTCGAGCGGCTCACCGGGCTCAAGACCTCTGCGCCGGAGATCGAAGCCATCCTCGCCCGGCTCGGCTTCGAGCTTTCCGGCACGGGTGACCGTCGCAAGGTCAAGGTTCCATCCTGGCGTCCGGATGTGACGCAAAAGGCCGACCTGGCCGAAGAGGTGATGCGCATGGTCGGCGTCGACGAGGTACCGGTGGAGCCGCTGCCGCGGCTCACGCATGTCGCTCCGCGTATGC
>DATCRS010000074.1:0-3621 GCA_036568845.1 Devosia sp.
ACGCAAAAGGCGATGGGGGCGGCGGCGGCTGCACATACACAATGCGGGTTTCTACCCGAGGTGGTTGCGACGGAGCGACCTCCTCCTGCCGGGGTTCCTCCTCTCCCATATCGGCTGCCCAGATGAGATAACCGATCAGCACCGCGCCGCCGACGGAGCCGATGGAATACGAGGCGATCAAGATGACCGGCCAGCTACTCCAGTCGACGCGAAAGCCTACGTACGCCGCCCAGACGGTAAGGATGGGACCTACTACGAGACCGGCCACTCCCAGCTTCAGGAAGACCCAGGCGGCATCCTCGTCGATTGGCACCCTGCCGATGTGGAACGTGCGGCGCCCTCCCATAAGCATGTAAGCCGCAATCGTCAGGAGCGCCGCGACAACGGCGATGAGAGCGCTCCAGATCAGGAAAGCCACGACCGCCACACATGCGGAGAAAACGACCAGATACTTCACGCGTGCCTCCATTTATCGCGTCATGCCGAGGCCGAGCCCCGGACCCTGCGTCCGTTCCGCGCCATCTCCGGCGCGCATGGTCAGATAGCGTCCCAGGTCGCGCCGAAGCGCGAGCAGCTGCGCCGCCTGTTCCCGGCGCAGGTCGACAACGGCTTTCTGAATGACGGCCCGTTCACCAAGCTGCCGGCTAATCAGCGCCTGAGTCTGCCTTGCGTGACGTCGCTGGGTTGCCAGCGCCTCCGCCTCGTTGGCGAGCCTGACCTTTCGATACTGACCGATAATCCGGTGCCACAGACCGCGTAGACCCCTTGGCAATCGGTCCGCGCGCACACGCGTTTCAGCATCCCATTCCTGGCCCTGACGCTCGCCAAGCTTCTGGCGCGCCGTTCGGTGCAGGTGGGTCATCTCGGATCGATAGCGCTCCAGCTGCGCGGCTCTTCTGTCGAACTTCGCGCGCGCTTCCTTGATGTGCCGCTGGATGGTGGGAGTCATTCGCTCCCCGAGCCGCTTCTTCGCCGCGGCAACGCCGGGGAGGTCCGGTTCCTCTCCGAGGCGAGACGTGACCTCCTTTGACTTAAGCCCGAGGGCGCGAGGCAATGACCAGACCTCGCCGGCATGATCGAGGACGACGACGCTCCGGCGATCGCCTTTCGCGAGCATGAAACCATGCTCTTCAAGGCTGCGGCCGAAGGCCTTTGTAGAGTCCGAGCGGTTCCAGCAGTTCTGGACGGTCTGCTTTAGCCAACGCGGGTCTATGCCCTGACGCTTTGCCTGCTGCCACTCGGCCAGAGTGAAGTTGGTTGGATTGCGCTCGGCCGCGTTTCGCAGGCCCTTGGGCAGCGTCCAGTCATTCTCCAGGTAAAGTTCGCGGGCCATGCCCATGAGCTTTGACTTGAAGAACGGAAGATGTCTTGCCGTCATGGTGTCGGCATCAATGCGCGACCAAACGCAGTGCGCGTGCCGCCTTCCTTCCTTCTCGTGAAAGACAATGGCGCGCGGCTGGCCCTCAAGACCGAGCCGTTCCTCAATCCGGTCGATGGTGCCGACAAAGGATTCAGCGGAAACGGTCCTGTCGGCTGGTGGGCTGAGGCTCAACGAGAAAAGGTATTGGCGGCACTTCGTGCCACGACTGACCGCTTCGACCTCCTTGAACGCCTCTTTGAGCGTCTCGCCGGCGAAACCGCGCAGTTCGTGAATGTCGATATGCTCATTGTCATCGAGCCGCATCAGGTGGACCGCCAAATCCTGTCCCCCTCCGCGCTGGGAGCCTTTGAGGATCATCGGCCGCCCTCCGGCTGAAGACCCAGTGCGGTCAGCATGAGCGTCCGAATCGAACGAACATCGCGCAGGGCGGCGTAGAGTTCGTCTTCTGTTTCAGGCGTTATCGGCAGCGAGCCGATATTCACCGCATGTGCGATCTGGTTAAGATTGCTGGTCAGGCGCGAGCGACCCAACAGGGCGAGCGCCTGTCCCAGCGCTTCCCGATCCTGAACCGCAAGACCCGTTCGCCGCGCCCGAAGAGGCGCACCGGTTAGCACTTTTGCCTTGATATAGCCCCCCAGAGGCGCGCCAGCCGCCTCACGCTCCAAGCGCGCGCGTTCTTCTGCGCTCAGGCGCAGGCTGAAGGGCGAGCACCGCCGCCTTGGCGAAGACTTTCCTGAGCCTGCGGGGGTTGCGGCAGCGCTGGCAAAATCCCCGGCGAGTGCGGGCAAACCCCGCCCGCTACTCAAGGCGTAGTCGAGGGGCCCTCATCATCCGGATGCCCTTCGCCTCGAAGAGCAAGTTAAGGTGGCTGTCTTTCAGCTCCACCATTCCGACCGCACCAAGAATAGCGACGCATTAGCGCCGCCACCTTCCAGAACCTGCGTTTATGATCGGCGGCTGCTGCGGCACCGCCGTCAACCCATTTTCCCGTCAGACAATGCCGCCGGAGGCGGCTGCGACGAGCGGGCGGGTCTCGGCGACCGCCGCACGATACCCGGACGCCCGGTAGGTCTGCACGGGATCAATGGCACCACCCGCAGCGAGGCGGGCCATCGCCAGGATCGGCTCGACATCGGTACGGAAGGCGGTCTTCAGCACCTGCGTCGCCATCACGGCATCGTTCGCCTCCTGATGGGCCGCGAGCGCTCGACGGTCAACGAGCAGCGCGAGCGTATAGGCGCGGCGGACCTCGTTGGCCGAGAGCATCAGTGACTCGATGGGGTCGGTGACGTTGTGGCTCTGGTCGAGCATGTGCGCCGGATCGAAACCGGGCGCGCCGCGCAGCTCGGCATCGACCAGCTCGTTGAAGATGAGGAACAGCCGGTATGGATCGATGGAAGCGGTGTCGAGATCGTCGTCGCCATACTTGCTGTCATTGAAATGAAAGCCGCCCAGCTTGCCGAACTGGATGAGGCGGGCGACGATCATCTCGATATTGACGTTGGGCGCATGATGCCCCAGATCGACGAGGCAGAAGGCCCGCTCGCCCAGCTCGGTGGCGATGATGTAGTTCGTGCCCCAGTCTTGCACGACGGTGGAATAAAAGGCCGGCTCATACATCTTGTGCTCGGTGAAGAGCCGCCAGTCGGCAGGCAGGCCGGCATAGATCTCGTGCATGGCGTCGAGATAGCGCTCGAAGGCGTAGGTGAAGTTCACCTGGCCGGGGAAATTCGAGCCATCGCCGATCCAGACCGTCAGCGCCTTCGACCCGACCGCCTCGCCAATCGCGATGCACTCGAGATTGTGTTCCACGGCCTGGCGGCGGGTGGCTGCATCGGCATGGCTCAGCGAACCGAACTTGTAGGACCGCATCTGGCCGGGGGAGTCGGCAAAGGTGTTCGAGTTGATCGCATCGAAGCCGAGGCCGAAGCGCGACGCCGCCTGCTTCAGCCGCGCCGGGTCGGCCTTGTCCCACGGAATGTGCAGCGAAACGTTGGGCGTGGCACGGGTCAGCTGGTTGATGACCGAGCAGTCGTCGAGCTTGTCGAAGATGTCGCGCGGTTCGCCCGGGCCGGGGAAGCGGGCGAAGCGCGTGCCGCCCGTGCCGACGCCCCAGGAAGGCACCGCCACGGTGAAGTGCGCGACCTTCGCCAGAATATCGGAAATGGCGATGCCACGTCGGTCGAGCTGTTCGCCCAGCGTGGCGTAGTCGCGCTGCAGCGCGTCGCGGCGGTGATCAT
>DATCRS010000075.1:0-2891 GCA_036568845.1 Devosia sp.
ATTATCGCTCAACGCCCTGACGGCGATGGTCGTCGGCTCGATGGTGGGTGCAGGAATTTTCAACCTGCCGGGGCGCTTCGGCGCCGCCACCGGACCGTTCGGTGCGATTATCGCCTGGGCCATCGCCGGCACCGGCATGTACATGCTGGCGCGGGTCTTCCAAGCGCTCGCAGAGAGGCGGCCCGATATCGATTCCGGCGTCTTCGCCTACGCCAAGGCGGGCTTCGGCGACTATATGGGCTTCCTGTCGGCGTTCGGCTACTGGCTTGGCAGTTGCCTCGGCAACGTCTTCTACTGGGTCCTGATCGGCTCGACGCTCGGCCGGTTTTTTCCGGATCTCTTCGGCGATGGCAGCACGGTCATAGCCATCGTCGTGTCGCTCATCGGCATCTGGTCCTTCCACTTCATGATCCTGCGGGGCGTCCAGCAGGCAGCCTTCGTCAACACGGTGGTCACGATTGCCAAGATCGTGCCACTGGTGGTGGCGCTGCTGATCATGGTGGTCTTTTTCAATTTCCAGCAGTTCTCCGAGAATTTCTTCGGCGGCATCGACATGCCCGAAAAGTCGCTCATCGATCAGGTTCGCGACACCATGCTCATCACGGTGTTCGTCTTCATCGGCATCGAGGGCGCCAGCGTCTATTCGCGCTTCGCCAAGAAACGCTCCGACGTCGGTAGATCGACAATTCTCGGCTTCGTGGGCGTCACCGGGCTCATGGTGGCGATCACCATGCTGCCCTATGCCACGATGCCTCAGTCGACCATCGCCGGCCTGCAGCAGCCTTCGCTTGCCGGCGCCCTGCAGGAGATCGTCGGCCCCTGGGGCGCCGTCTTCATCTCCGTCGGGGTGCTGATCTCGGTCCTTGGGGCCTATCTGGCGTGGTCGCTGATATGCGCCGAGGTGCTGTTCGCCGCCGCCAAGTCGAATGACATGCCGCGGCTGTTCGCACGACAGAACGCCAACGACGTCCCGGCCGTAGCCCTTTGGCTGACCAACATCGTCGTCTCGCTCTTCGTCGTCTCCACCTACTGGTCGCAGGACGCCTTCAACTTCATGCTCGATATGACGAGCGTAACCTCGCTGCTGCCCTATCTACTGGTCGCCGGGTACGGCATCCTGCTCGCCCGCCGGGGCGAGGGCTACGAGCAGACGCCGCGCGAGCGTGGCCGGGACGAGATCTTTGCCTGGATCGCCGCCTTGTACACGCTCGTGATGTTCGTGGCGGCGGGCCTCAAATACGTGCTGCTGCTCGCCGTGCTGCTGGTGCCCGGCACCGTTCTCTACGTCTGGGCCAGACGTGAACAGAAGCTGCGGCTCTTCACCTCCGTCGAACTCGTCATCTTCGCTGTCACACTCGTTGCGGCGCTTGTCGGAGCCTGGGGGCTCGCGACCGGCGTCATCACCCCATGATCTGGAGGGTATCGCCATGACCACGGAAAGCTCTTTCGGCGTCCATTCCGAAGTGGGGCAACTGCGAAAGGTGATGGTCTGCGCGCCCGGCAGGGCGCATCAGCGCCTGACGCCGTCGAACTGCGACGGTCTGCTGTTCGACGACGTGCTGTGGGTCGACGTCGCCAAGCGCGACCATTTCGACTTCATGCAGAAGATGCGCGACCGTGGCATCGAAGTGCTCGAGATGCACGGCCTGCTGACGCAGACGGTCGCGGTGCCCGAGGCCAAGGCGTGGATACTCGACCATCAGGTCGTCCCCAATCAGATCGGCCTCATGCTCATGAACGAGGTCCGCCACTACCTTGAGGAACTTCCGGAGCGGGAACTCGCCGAGACGCTGATCGGGGGGCTCTCCACCACCGAGTTCCCGGAGACCATCGGGGGCGACACGCTGGCGCTGATCCGGGATGCCGCCGGCGTCAACGAGTACCTGCTGCCGCCGCTGCCGAACACGCTCTACACGCGCGACACCAGCTGCTGGATCTACGGCGGGGTCACCCTCAATCCGCTGTTCTGGCCCGCCCGCCACGAGGAGACCGTCCTCGCCGCTGCGATCTACAGGTTCCACCCCGACTTTGCCGGCAGGGTCAACGTCTGGTGGGGCGATCCGCTCGAGGACTGGGGGCTTGCCACCTTCGAAGGGGGCGACGTCATGCCGATCGGCAAGGGCAACGTGCTCATCGGCATGAGCGAGCGGACGTCGCGGCAGGCTATCGACCAGGTCGCCGCAGCCCTCTTCGCGCGGGGGGCAGCCGAGCGGGTAATCGTCGCCGCCATGCCGAAACTCCGCGCGGCAATGCACCTCGACACCGTCTTCACCTTTGCCGATCGGGACTGCGTGCTGCTCTATCCCGACATTGTCGACGGCATCGAAGCTTTCTCCTATCGCCCCGACGGCAATGGCGGCCTCGAACTTTCCAAGGACAAGGGCAGCTTCGTGGATACGGTTCGCGACGCCCTCGGCCTCAAAGAGATGCGGATCGTCCAGGCCGGCGGCAACGACTACATGCGCGAACGCACGCAGTGGGATAGCGGCGCCAATCTGGTCTGCGCATCGCCGGGCGTCGTCTTCGCCTACGACCGCAACACCTACACCAATACCTTGCTCCGGAAGGCAGGCATCGAGGTGATCACCATCGCCGGGGCCGAGTTGGGCCGCGGCCGTGGCGGCGGCCATTGCATGACCTGTCCGATCACGCGCGACCCGGTCGACTACTAGGGAGGTCTGGCATGGGATACTCACTGGAAACTGCTGCCGAAATCTATCGCGACGCCCTGCGCCGGACGGTGGAGAAGTACAGCCTGCTTTATCTGAGCGAAGGAGCGATGCTGGCGATAGCAGGCCTCCTCGCCATCATCTATCCGCTCGTCACTTCGTCGGCCATCGCCGCGCCCCTGGGCTGGCTGCTGATCGCCACGGCGGTGATGCAGGCCGTGG